>DASTGC010000126.1:0-8418 GCA_035719485.1 Novosphingobium sp. | reverse complement strand
CTCCCGCACCCCGCCCTTGTTGGCGATGTGAACGCTCCCGCTGAGCGATTCGAGATTTCCGGCGCCGGTCTCGTCGTCGATCCACATTGTGCCGCCCGTGCCCGAGACCCGCTGCAAGCCGAAATTCGGCCCCCATGCAGCAGCGGTACTGTCGAAGGTTCCGGTCACGCCTGACCGCGTAAGAAACTGCATAGTAAAACTGTCATCCGCCGAGGTGGCAGGACGGTCTGCGGCGCACCGCAGCTGCGCGCCAACCCCGGCGATCTCCCCATACCAGTCCTGGATCCGGTCGATGCCGTGTGAGCCCGAAGCGCCGAACCAGCCGCCCGCCTTGCTCTTGTCAAACCACCAGTCGGAACGCGACCCCGCAGTATCGGCAACGATGTCGCAGTGGGCGATCAGCGTCGTTATCCGGGGCTCCCCGATCGCGCCGGACTCGAGCAGGCGCCCGAACAGGGCGGTGGATGGCATGTAGCGGAATTCATGGCAGAGGATGCCGATTAGCCCGGTCTTGGCGGAAATCGCGCAAAGTTCGGCCGCTTCCTCGAGCGTGCTGGTAAACGGCTTCTCGCACACGACATGCGCGCCGGCTGCAAATGCCTGGCGCGTAAGGTCCGCATGAGTGTGTGGTGGCGTTGCTACGACAACGACTTGCGGCTTGAGGTCAAGCGCCGCGCCGGCGTCAACGAAGCCGTGTTCGACACCGGCTTTTGCCGCGAGGTGAGCGGTCTTGTCCGGATTGCGTCCCACTATGGCCACAACGTCGAACCCGGCTGAGCGAAGCGCCGGCACGTGCACTCTCGTACCGAATCCGGTGCCGATCACGACCGCAAGGGGTCTCGCTGTGTTCATTACCAAGCCTCTCCGGAATTCTTGTGGTTATGCGGGTTCAATAGGATTCAGCGTCGCCGGACAAGGCGAAACTTTTCCCCGCACCTCAAGGCTTCGCACATTTCTATGGCCAACAGCAGCGGCCCGGCACATCGTCAGAATTGGTCCGTCGGACGAGTAGGCGACTACCAGAAAGTACAAATGAAAAAGCCGGCCTCGAAAGGCCGGCTTCATTTCCCAGGTCCGAAGGCTCCTTCGGAGATGTGGCGCGCCCGGAACGATTCGAACGTCCGACCCTCAGATTCGTAGTCTGATGCTCTATCCAGCTGAGCTACGGGCGCCCTCGGGAGCGGCGCCAATAGGACAGGCCCATCACCTTGGCAATGCCTAAATGACCCCGCCTGCCACAAGTTTGCGCACCTGTTCGGCAAGCGGATAGTCGAGTGGAGGCATCGGCCGGGCTGCAAGGTCTTCGGGCGCGAACCAGCCAATCATCCCGCCTTCGAGTGCTGCCGGCTCACCCCGCCACTGCCGGCAGGCATGGAGCAGGATGACGAGGCCGGAGCGCCCATCGGCACCTGCATCGGTCGCGAAGCCGCAGGGCATCAGGTCGGCGGGTTCGATCTGCACGCCAAGCTCCTCGGCAATCTCCCGGCACAGGGCCAATTCCACGGATTCGCCTGCATTCACTTTGCCGCCGGGAAACTCCCAGAGATTGCCGTGCATTTTTTCCGCCGGTCTGCGTTGCAGGCAAATCCGCCCGTCCGGAGCAATCAGCGCCAGCGCTACCACGAGCACAGGTGTCGGATTTCTATGCATAGTTCTCCAGCGACTTTCCCCTATTCGCAGCGGGTTCGGGCATTGGCCGGGCCGCACGGCTGTCGGACTTTTTTGCACGTTAACCGTGCGATCTAACCTGTCGGTAAGGACACCGGCCCCAAATGGGGTCATCGCAATATTCGACAGGTCAATTCATGAACCTCATGGGCACCTTCCGGCAACTGCTTCGCGATCATCGCGCAGCAACAGCTGTCGAATATGGGCTGATAGCCGCCCTGATTGTCGTCACGATCATGTTTACGGTCCAGGGCGTGGCCAACGAAACGAACCACATGTGGACGAACGTTGGCTCAACGATGGCGCAGGCAACGTCGGCTTGAGAACAAGTATTTTCGCTTAACCTTTTGTTGATCACTGCCTGCTACTTCGAAGATCGCTCGGACCGGTGGGACGGGAAGAGCCGGGTACCAAGACTGCTTAAACAGGAGACCACACATGACTTTCTTCAAGAACCTGATCCGTGATGAAGCTGGCGCCACCGCGATCGAGTATGGCCTGATTGCCGCTCTCATCGCCGTTGCCGTGATGACGACTGTTTCGGGCCTCGGCTCGCAGCTGAACACCACCTTCTCCAAGACCTCGTCGCAGCTGAACGCCGCCAACGCGTAATCAGCCGACGCAAGTCGAACAAGTCGAGGGGCGGCAGGGCAACCTGCCGCCCCTTTTCGTTTGTTGAAGTGCCGAAAGCTTCCGACAGATTTCGGAAGCGTACCAATCAGGGAATCACCCGCCGATGGCGAGGAAGCGATCTTCGCGGCGCTTCATCAGGTCGGCGGGCTTGACCTTGGCCAGCCCGTCCAGTTCCTCGCCAATTGCGGCACCGAGCGAAACCGCCGTGCGCAGCGGGTCGCGATGCGCGCCGCCCATCGGCTCGGGGACGATCCGGTCGATCACGCCGAGTTTCAGGAGGTCCTGCGCGGTCATCTTCATGGCTTCCGCAGCATCAGGCGCCTTGTCGGCTGTGCGCCACAGGATCGAGCTTGCGCCCTCGGGCGAGATCACCGAATAGACGGCGTGCTCGAGCATCAGCACCCGCTCGGCACTGGCGAGGGCCACCGCGCCCCCCGAGCCACCTTCGCCGACGATGGCGGCAACCATCGGCACCGGCAGGCCAAGGCAGGCCTCGGTGGACCGGGCAATCGCCTCAGCCTGGCCGCGTTCCTCCGCCTCCACGCCCGGGAAAGCGCCCGAGGTGTCGACCAGCGTTACAACCGGCAATCCGAAGCGCCCGGCGAGCTCCATCAGGCGGATCGCCTTGCGGTATCCTTCGGGTTTGCCCATGCCGAAATTGTGGCGGATGCGGGTCTGCGTATCATGACCCTTCTCATGGCCGATCACCATAACCCGGCGCTGGCCGAGTTGGGCGAATCCCCCGATGATCGCCTGGTCGTCGCCGAACCGGCGATCGCCGCCAAGCGGCATGAAGTTGCTGAAGGCGCCGGCAATGTAGTCAACGAAATGGGGACGCGAGGGATGTCGGGCAACCTGGGTCTTCTGCCAGGCACTAAGCGACTGGTAAGTACTGGCCAGCAGGGCCGCGCTTTTCTTCTCCAGCCGCTCGATCTCGGCGACAAGGTCGATATCGCCTTCGGCGGCGGTTGTCCGCAGTTCGGCAATGCGCGCTTCGAGCGCCGCAACGGGCTTTTCGAATTCGAGGAACGAGATCATCGCCGCTGCGCTTAGTCCGGCGCGCCGCCCCCCGCAAGGGAATCCGCAGCGCCGGAAATGCGCCCCCCGCCCAGCGGATGGCGCGCGTTGACCAGGGCGACGAGCCGGGCTGCTTCGACATGGGTGTAGATCTGCGTCGTCGCAATATCGGCATGGCCGAGCAGGGTCTGCAGCACCCTGAGATCGGCCCCACCCTCGAGCAGGTGGGTGGCGAAGGCGTGGCGCAGGACGTGCGGAGAGACCTTCTCCGGAGCGATGCCGGCCCTCACCGCCAGTTCGCGCAACAGCTGGAACAGGCGCACCCGAGTCAGATGGCCCTGCCCACTGCGTGAAGGAAACAGCCGCGTGCCCCCCGCGGGCCGAACCGCCAGCCAGCGTGACAAGGCCTGAGCCGCACGGGTGCTGACGGGCACGAGCCGTTGCTGTCCGCCCTTGCCCGTCACGTGAAGAAATGGCGCATCGCGGGGGACCGCGGCAAGCGGGAGCGACACCAGCTCGCTGGCGCGCAGGCCCGAACCATAGAGCAGTTCGAGCAGGGCCAGCAGCCGCAATGGTGGGGCGGTGCCGGTCGCGGCCTCCTCCTCGGCCTGTGCCAGCATTCGCGCAACCTCATCGTGGCTGAGCAGTCGTGGCAGCGGGCGGCGGGTCCGCGGGCGTGGCAGGGCCGGTGACGGATCGTCTCCCCGCAGACCCTCGTCCACCAGAAAACCGTAGAACTGACGCAAGGCCGAGCACTTGCGGGCAAGGCTGGCGGGCGCAAGTCCGGCCCAGGCTTGGCCCAGCCGGGCCAGGGCCGACCCTTCCGCACGGGCCAGATTGCCCAGCACTTCCTCCGCGCCTTCAAGATCCCGGCGATAGGCGGCAAGGGTGTTGGCAGCGGCGCCCCGTTCGGCCGCCAGCATGGCGAGGAAGAGTTCGAGCGGGTCGCTGGCCGATGCGGTCACCCGCGCGCCACAGCCTCGGTGGCGATCATCCGTGCCTCGGCGGAGAGCCCGACCCGGTTGAGGGCGGCAACGATGTGGTAGAGGTTGCGCGGGGTCATCCGCTCCCAGCTGTCGCCCTGCATGCCGAGCCCGGCCAGGAGCGAAACGAGGGCGCGGTTGTCATATTCCGCTGCCTGGTCGATCGCCTGGGTCCAGCGGCTCGGCCGGTCCAGCTGAAAGCCGTAGTCAGTCGCCCGGCTCGCCGCATCGGCAAGCGGCAGGCGGCCAAGCCCGGCCAGGCCGGCCACCAGGAAGGCCGATTTGCGCGATCCCGCACTCTTGTCGCCCTTGTGGAACTGATCGATCGCGTCGCCGTCGGTCACGCCGGAGCGGGGGTTGGCAAGCGCCAGCAGAGCCCACCCCTCACTGCCGCTTCCGACGACGGGTGCCCAGCGGAGAGCATTGCCGTCGAGCCCTGCGGCAAGCATCGCGGCGATCAGCGGCCCGGCCTCATCGGTCAGGCTGTCGGACACCGGCAGGCGGGCGGCAGCATAGGCGGTCAACACCTGCCGCGAATAGTGCCGCAGCGGATCCTTCTCGTCGCCCCACAGGTCCTGGATCGCAGCCAACCGGTCGGCCACGCTGCCCGCGACATACGCATCGCGCAGCTTGGCCGCGCGCTGGGCCCATTCGTCGTTGCCATCGCTGTCATCCAGGATCTGGCCGTAGAGATCGACCATGGCCGCACTGGAGAGCACGCCGCAGGCCGCAGCCTTGTCTGCCGCCGCCGCCCGCGCGGTAAGCGCCAGGGCGGGCGCGGTGGCCGCCTGGAACGCATAGTCGAGCGAAAGCCCCTTCATCAGCGGCTCGGGCGGCTGGAGCCCCACGGCCATGGTCATCCCAAAGCGCCACGGCGTCATATCGGTGACCTTGTCCCACTCGATCGTCACCGCACGGCGCACCTTGCCGGCGGAGCCAGCGTATTTCTGCGCCAGCAGCATGTCGATCCGGGGCATGGCGCCATAGTAGGTGAGCCGGTCAAGCGAGGCCATCGAACGGCTGGAATCGCCGGCGAAGCCATCACAGATGGCCTGCAGCACCTGCCACGGCTTGTCCTTGTGCGCAGTGCCCTGAAGGGTGATCACCGGGCAAATGCCGGTGAAATCGCCAGTCGCCACATAGGCATCCAGAGCAGCCTGGGTGAGTTCGGGGGAGAAATTGGCGGTATCGATGTCCTGGACCAGCGCGCGCGCGCCCTCCCCCTCGCCCATCCGGACAAGCAGCGCGGCGCGCATGGCGGCGAATTCCGCCGGGTCCATACCGTCGGGCGCATCAAGGCGTGAGACCAGCGCTCGACGCATCAGGATATGCCCCCAGCGCGAGACGAGCTTGCCCGAATTGCCGAGCAGCACTGCGCGGATGAGATCCGGCGACTGCTTGCCGAGGTTCCAGAACGGCAGGCCGCCTTCCCCCTCGTCGATCACCCCGACCCGCTTCATCGCGCGGCGTGCGGCTGGGGGAATATCGTCCTTGGGCCGCAGATCGAGCACCTTGTCGAGCTCATCGGGGCTCATCGCCTCGAGTTCATCGAGCGACGGCAGGTTGGCGGGCAGCGTAACCGGCCCAGCGGGCGCCCCGGCTGCACCGGCGGGGAGCGGCTGGACCACGGCAGCGGGCTTCCCCGGCGCGGCTGCGGCCGCCGAATTCGCCGAAGGGGCCTGTGCCGCAGCCGCCGGAGCAGCGCGGACCGGGCGGGGTGAAGGCCTGTCGAAGCCCGGCGGCAGCAGCGATTCCGGAGCGTCCTGCGCCATAACCAGGGCCGAGCTCAGTGCCAGCGCCCCAGCTGACAGCCACAGGCCAAGCGGGCGGATCCGCATCACTTCGCTGCCTCCGGAACGGCCACTGGTTCCGTGATCTCGCGCAGCGGTTCGCGGCCGCCGTCGAGCCATGCCCAGCCCAGCAGCACCAGGACGAGCACCCCGATGAGGATCAGAGCGAGGCGACCGGGCCGTATCATGCCAATCGAATTTCCGTCTGCTGTCACTGGCGACCTGTTCCGGGCCTCGGATACCGCGCGCTGTAATGGCCTTGCAAGGCCGGAGCAACGCGCTTGCACGGCCGAGTAGCGCAACTATAGGCAACCCTGCAATGACACATGACGCCCCTCGCCCCGATCAGCCGGAAAACGCGGCCCTGGCGCGGCGCATCAGCCGGGACATCAAACGGCCGATCGTGCTGGTGGGCATGATGGGCGTCGGCAAGAGCTCGGTCGGGCGCAGGCTCGCCAACCTGCTGGGCCTGCCCTTCGTCGATGCCGACGACGAGATCGAGAAGGCCGCGAAGATGACCATCCCGGAGATTTTCGAGACCTACGGCGAAGCCTACTTCCGCGATGGCGAACGCAGGGTGATCCAGCGGCTGTTGACCGAGAGTGGCAGTGGCCGCCCGATGGTCATCGCAACCGGCGGAGGCGCCTTCGTCAACCCGGAGACGCGGGCGCTCATCCTCGACAAGGCGATCGCCGTCTGGCTCGATTCCGATGTCGAGACTCTGCTCCAGCGGGTCGGGCGCAGGGACAATCGCCCGCTGCTGCGCAGCGGCGACCCGCGCGAGATCCTCACGCGGCTGCGGTCCGAGCGCGCGCCGGCATATGCCGAGGCGCCGGTCCATGTGCTGAGCGCGAACCAGCCACACAGCCAGACCCTCGCCGCAGTGATGAAAGGGGTTGCCGAATGGCTGTAATTGCTGTCGATGTCGCGGGCCGGCCCTATGAGGTGCGCATCGCCGCCGGCCTGCTGGCACGCGTGGGCACGGAGTGCGCCCCGCTGCTGCGCAAACGGCGCGTGCCGATCGTCACCGACACCAATGTCCACGCCGCCTGGGGCGAGACGGTCGGCCAGTCGCTTGTCACGGCAGGCTTCGAGCCGACCTGGAAGGTGCTGCCCCCGGGCGAACAGACCAAGTCGTGGACACACCTCGCCGAGGTGACGGACTGGCTGCTCGCCGAAGGTGTGGAGCGCAAGGATGCCGTGGTTGCGCTGGGCGGCGGGGTCATTGGCGATCTCACCGGGTTTGCCGCCGCAATCCTCAAGCGCGGCTGCCAGTTCATCCAGTTGCCAACCACCCTGCTCTCGCAGGTGGATTCAAGCGTCGGCGGCAAGACCGCGATCAACACGCCCGCCGGCAAGAACCTGGTCGGCGCCTTCCACCAGCCAGCCTTGGTGCTGGCCGATCCGCTGGCGCTGGATACGCTGCCCCGCCGCGAGGTGGGTGCGGGCTATGCCGAGGTGCTCAAGTACGGCCTGCTCGGCGACGCGGACTTCTTCGCCTGGTGCGAGGCCCATGGCGCGGCGCTGATGGCGGGCGACGGCGCGGCGCGGGAATACGCGGTCGCCCAGTCGGTCGCAGCCAAGGCGCGGATTGTGGAACAGGACGAGTTCGAGACCACGGGACTGCGCGCGTTACTCAACCTCGGCCACACCTTCGGCCACGCGCTGGAGGCGGAGACCGGCTATTCCGCTCGCCTGCTCCACGGCGAGAGCATTGCCATCGGCATGGTGCTGGCCGCGCGCTATTCCGTCCGTCGCGGCGAGCTGGCGGCGGCCGACGCCGAGCGGGTAGCGCGGCATTTCGCAGCACTGGGGATGGTCTCCGAAATCGCCGAACTGAGGCTGAACGTCGCCGGCAAGGCCCTGGTCGAGCATATGTTGCACGACAAGAAGATGGATGCGGGCACCCTGCCCTTCCTGCTGCTGCGCGGGATCGGTGACGCCTACCTGGCGAAAGACGTGGATCTGGCTGACGTTGCCGTGTTTCTCGACGGGCAATTGCAGGGCTGCTGAACCGCCCATAGGCTATTCTTGGCCTGCCCTTATCCACATTCGCCTTAGGGCATCAGGTCCACCTCGGCGAAATCGGGCAGCAGGGCTTCCACCAGCAGGCGACGATGGCACTCGCCGGCCTGGCGTTCGTAGCACAGCAATGCGACCTTCCGGTCTCCCGCCAGCGCGCGCAGTTCGGCCATGGCGGCTTGAGCCTCGGGCAATTCGAGCTGGCCGGCGTAGATCCGCGCGAGGGCCGCATGATCGTGGCGACGGGCGGCGGCCCGGCCTTCAGCGGGCGTGCCAAGCGCCTTGAAATGACGATATTCCATGCC
>DASTGC010000125.1:0-14322 GCA_035719485.1 Novosphingobium sp. | reverse complement strand
CTGAGGAAGGAGCGCAGCCGTTCCACGTCGTCCATCACGAAATCCACTCCGCCCGGCCCTTCCTCGGCCAGCAGCTTGGCGCCATAAACGTTGTGCCGCACCATCGCCTTGGGATCATAGCGCTCGCGCAGGGTGTCGTCGTCGAGGTCCGAGAGGGCGGCATCGGCGGCCAGGATGCGCTCGGCCGGGATGATCCACGCCGGGCCGAACCCTTGGTCCCGGCCGATCTTCTCGAACTTGCCGACGATGATCGAGAGCGGATCGGCGGTCGCCTCAGGCGAGCCGGTCAGCAGGTAATGTATCGCCTGCCACTGGTCGTCGAGATCGAAGGGAATGGCCACGTTGTGCACGTCGGCCGGCGCGTCGAGCAGTTCCTCGTCGACGTCGGTTCCAACAATGAACTGCCCGATCGAATCGGGGTCGGCTCGCAGCCGGGCTACGGTTGCCGCATCGGCGTAACGGGCGGTCCAGATCATGGTCGTCATGCTGTGGCCCTCACAGGTCGATCAGCAGCCGGGTCGGCTCTTCGATCGCCTCCTTGATGGTCTTGAGTGCCGTCACCGCCTCGCGCCCATCGATGATCCGATGGTCGTAGGACAGCGCGAGGTACATCATCGGACGGATCACGATCTCGCCATTGCGGACGACCGGGCGATCCTCGATCCGGTGCAGGCCGAGCACGGCGCTCTGCGGCGGGTTGATGATCGGGGTGGACATGAGGCCGCCGAACACGCCGCCATTGGAGATGGTGAATGTGCCGCCCTTCATGTCTTCCATGGTGAGCGTGCCTTCGCGGGCTTTCCTGCCGAGGGCGACGATGCCCTGCTCGATCTCTGCGAACGAGAGCTTGTCGACATTGCGGACGACCGGAACCACCAGCCCGTTCGGCGCCGAAACGGCAACGGACAAGTCGACATAGTCGAAATAGACGATCTCATCGCCCTGCATCTGGGCGTTGACGGCGGGCAAGTCCTTCAGCGCGAGCACGGCCGCCTTGGCGAAAAAGCTCATGAAGCCGAGCTTCACCCCATGCTTCTTCTCGAAGGCGTCCTTGAAGGTGTCGCGCGCGTGGATCACCGCGCTCATGTCGCAGTCGTTGAAGGTGGTGAGCAGGGCTGCGGTGTCCTGCGCGTCCTTCAGTCGCTTGGCGATCGTCTGGCGCAGGCGCGTCATCTTGACGCGTTCCTCGCGGCGCTCGCCCGCCGGAAGGGCGGCCAGCTGGGGCGCGGCGCCCGCAGGCTGGGCAGGCGCAGCGGGTGCCGGGCTCGGAGTCCTCGCCATCTTCTCGGCGGCGGCGGCGATCACGTCTTCCTTTGTCAGGCGGCCGTCCTTGCCGGTGGCCTTCACCGTCGCTGGGTCGATCCCGTACTCCAGCACCGCACGCCGCACGGCCGGGGAAAGCGCTATCGGCTCACCCGGCGCCGGGGCGGCCTCAGTCGCTTGCGCTGCCGGTGCAGGAGCGATGGAAGGGGAGGGGGCAGGGGCTGTTCGCGGCGTGGGCTCCTGCGCTCCGGCCGGTACCACGCCATCCTCGATCGTCGCCAGCAGGGCGCCGACCGATACGTTGGCGCCTTGGGCGAACAACTGCTGGCCCATGGTCCCGGCGGCCGGGGCGTTGACCTCGATGGCTACCTTGTCGGTTTCCAGGCTGGCGATCGGCTCGTCCAGCTTCACTGCCTCGCCCGGCTGCTTCAGCCATTGCCCGATGGTGGCCTCGGTCACCGATTCCCCCAGCGTGGGGACCTTCACTTCGATGGACATGGTTTACCTCAAGCGTTCTTCTTGCGGCGGATTTCGCCGCGGACCGACAATCCTAGCGCCGAGCTGACCAGGGCAGCCTGTTCGGCCTGGTGGCGCTTGGCGAGGCCGGTGGCGGGCGAGGCACTGGCGGCGCGGCCGGCATAGCGCGGTCGGGTCACCTTGCCCTTGGCTGCAGCCAGCGCGGCCTCGATCTCGGGCTCGACAAAGAACCAGGCGCCGTTGTTCATCGGCTCCTCCTGGCACCAGACGACCTCCTCAAGCGCGGGCATCTTCGCGAGCCGCGCGACGAGTGGCTCGCCCGGGAAGGGATAGAGCTGCTCCAGCCGGACGATCTGGGTATCGGTGATCCCGGCCGCATCGCGCGCCTCGAACAGGTCGTAGGCAACCTTGCCCGAGCACAGCACCAGCCGCTTCGTATGCTCGTCCGCGATCGGCGACATGTCGGAAAGGATGCGCATGAAATGGCCCGTGCCGACGAAGTCCTTTGCCGCCGATTTGGCCAGCGGATGGCGCAGCAGGCTCTTGGGGGTCATAATGATCAGCGGCTTGCGAAACGGCCTGTGCATCTGGCGGCGCAGTACGTGGAAATAGTTCGCAGGGGTCGTGATGTTGCACACCTGCAGGTTATCCTGCGCGCATAGCTGCAGGTAGCGCTCCAGCCGGGCCGAGGAATGCTCCGGCCCCTGGCCCTCGTAACCGTGGGGCAGGAGCATGACGAGGCCATTGGCCCGCAGCCACTTGGCTTCGGAGGCGGCCACGTACTGGTCAATGATGATCTGGGCGCCATTAGCGAAGTCGCCGAACTGGGCCTCCCACAGCACCAGCGTGCGCGGATCAGCGCCAGCATAGCCATATTCGAAGCCGAGAACGCCATATTCCGAAAGCGGGCTGTCGTGCACTTCGAACCGGCCGTGCGGCACGGTGCTGAGCGGCACGTACTTGTGCTCGTCGGTCTGGTCGACCCAGACGGCGTGGCGCTGGGAGAAGGTGCCCCGCCCCGAATCCTGGCCGGACAGGCGCACCGCATAGCCTTCGGAGAGCAGTGAGCCGAAGGCCAGCGCCTCGCCGGTCGCCCAGTCAAACCCCTCGCCGCTGGTGAACATCTCGCGCTTGGCGTCAAGCACGCGGTTCAGCGTCTTATGAACGTTGAGTCCCTCCGGCACTGTCGTCAGCGTACGGCCGAGGCTGTCGAACAGCTTCTGTTCGATGCCGGTGGGCACGTTGCGACGGGCGGTCTCCGGATCGGCGGGCTTGTTGAACCCGCTCCAGCGGCCGGCGAACCAGTCTGCCTCGTTAGGCTTGTAGTCCTTGGCGGCGGCGAAATGCTCCTCGAGCAGACCGGTGAACAGGACTTCGCTTTCGCCGAGGAAATTGGCGTCGATCACGCCCTCTGCCTGGAGCCGCCGGGCGTAGATCTGGCTGACCGGCGGGTGCTGGCGGATTTTCGCGTACATCAGGGGCTGGGTGAAGCCGGGCTCATCACCCTCGTTGTGGCCGAAGCGGCGATAGCACCACATGTCCACCACCACGTCACGTCCGAAGGTCTGGCGGTAGTCGACCGCCAGCTTGCAGGCGAAGGTCACCGCCTCGGGATCGTCGCCGTTGACGTGGATGATCGGCGCCTGCACGCCCTTGGCGACGTCCGAGGGGTAGGGTGAACCCCGCGAGAACTTCGGACTCGTGGTGAAGCCGATCTGGTTGTTGATGATGAAGTGGATGCAGCCCCCGGTGTGATAGCCGCGCACGCCGGAAAAGCCGAAGCACTCCCAGACGATGCCCTGGCCGGCGAAGGCGGCATCGCCGTGGATGAGCACCGGCATCACGCACTTGTGCTTGACCTTGCCATGCTCGTCGAGGCCGATGTCGTCGTGGAACACCTGATAGGCGCGCACCTTGCCGAGCACGACCGGGTCGACCGTCTCGAGGTGGCTGGGATTGGGCATCAGGCTCATGTGGACCTTGATTCCGTCGAACTCGCGGTCCGAGCTGGTGCCCAGGTGGTACTTGACGTCGCCCGAGCCGCCGACATCCTCGGGATTGGCCGAGCCGCCCGAGAATTCGTGGAAGATAACCTTGTAGGGCTTGGCCAGCACATTCGCGAGGACGTTGAGCCGGCCGCGATGGGCCATGCCGTAGACGATCTCCTTGACCCCGCGCTGGCCGCCGTATTTGATCACCGCCTCCAGCGCGGGGATCATCGATTCCCCGCCATCGAGGCCGAAACGCTTGGTGCCGACGTATTTCTTGCCGAGGAATTTCTCGTACTGCTCACCGCGCACCACGGCAGCAAGGATTGCCTTCTTGCCATTGGCGGTGAAGTCGATCGCCTTGTCGCCACCCTCGATCCGGTCCTGGATGAAGCGGCGCTCCTCGACGTCGGCGATATGCATGTATTCGAAGCCGACCTTGCCGCAGTAGTTGGCACGCAGGATGGCGACGATATCGCGCACGGTGGCCCACTGGAGACCCAGAGTGCCGCCGATGTAAATCTTGCGGTCGAGGTCTGCGGCGACAAAGCCGTGGTACTCGGGCGAGAGGTCGGCGGGAATGTCCTGACGGGCGAGTCCCAGCGGATCGAGGTCCGCGGCAAGGTGCCCGCGCACGCGGTAGGTGCGGATCAGCAGCATCGCGCGGATCGAATCCGCTGCGGCCCGTTCGAGCGCGGCCTCATCCAGTGCCGGTGCTGCCGGGCTCTGCGCCGCCTTGCGGATCGCCTCGCGCAGGGCCAGCGGATCGAGCGCCTGGGTCAGGTCATCCTCGGCCGCGCCGCCCACCAGCGGCCACGTGTTGCGCGCCCAGCTAGGCCCGGGTTGAACCCCATCCTGTTCGTCACCGGGAAGAAAATCGTGCATTTCCTGGCCCATCGCAGTCATCCTTTGCCCGCAGTGGCGAGCCTTCGGTGAATTCGGGTGCGCCACGTGGCCCAACTGACCGGGCAGGGACCGGCAACGCACGTCATGCCTGCCGGAAGGCGCCAAGGCCCTCCGGTTTCTCCCCACCGTAGCTCCGGGATGGTTAGTCTCACCCTCCAGGAGCCCTCGTATTTTATCTGGTCACACTACGTCCAAGATCCGTTCGCCCGCTTCGCCTGCCTCCGAAACCTGACAGTTCGGGCAAGCAGCAACGGGCGAGCGGTCAGACGCGTTCCTTGAGTGCTTCCGCCAGGGTTTCGCCCAGCAGCGACGGGCTGGCGGAAACGCGGATGCCCGCTTCCTCCATCGCCGCGATTTTGTCTTCCGCGCCACCCTGGCCGCCCGAGACGATCGCCCCGGCGTGGCCCATGCGGCGGCCCGGAGGCGCCGTGCGGCCCGCGATGAAGCCGGCCATCGGCTTCTTGCGGCCACGCCGGGCCTCGTCCTTGAGGAACTGGGCAGCCTCTTCCTCGGCCGAGCCGCCGATCTCGCCGATCATGATGATCGACTTGGTCTCGTCGTCGGCGAGGAACAGTTCCAGCACGTCGATGAAGTTGGTGCCGTTGACCGGGTCGCCGCCGATGCCGACTGCGGTGGTCTGGCCCAGGCCGATGTTGGTGGTCTGGAACACCGCCTCATAGGTCAGCGTGCCCGAACGCGAGACCACGCCGACGCTGCCCTTCTTGAAGATGTTCGCGGGCATGATGCCGATCTTGCACTCGTTCGGCGTCAGCAGGCCCGGGCAGTTCGGCCCGATCAGCCGGCTCTTCGTGCCGGTCAGCGCGCGCTTGACGCGGACCATGTCGAGCACGGGAACGCCCTCGGTGATCGCCACGATCAGTTCGATCCCGGCGTCGATCGCCTCGAGGATGGCGTCGGCGCAGCCAGCCGGCGGCACGTAGATGCACGAGGCGGTGGCGCCCGTCGCGGCCTTGGCCTCGGCCACGGTGTCATACTGGGGCAGGCCTATGAACTCGGTGCCGCCCTTGCCCGGGGTTACGCCGGCGACCATCTGGGTGCCATAGTCAAGCGCGGCCTGGGTATGGAACGAACCGGTCTTGCCGGTCATCCCCTGGGTGATGACCTTGGTGTTCTTGTTGACGAGAATGGACATGCAAATCTCTCCTGGGGGAGGAAGGTCTTGGGCCGGTCAGGCCAGCGAGCCGTCGATCGCCTTGCAGGCCACGAGCAGTTCCTTGACCGCGTCGACCGAAACCTGCAGCCCGGCCTTGGCCTCGGCGTCGAGTTCGATCTCGATCACCTTTTCCACGCCGCCCGCGCCGATCATAACCGGCACGCCCACGTAGAGGTCGCTCACGCCATATTCGCCCGAAACATAGGCGGCGCAGGGGAGGATGCGCTTCTGGTCGTTGAGGTAGGCTTCGGCCATGGCGATGCCCGAGGCGGCCGGGGCATAGAAGGCCGAACCGGTCTTGAGCAGGCCGACAATCTCGCCGCCGCCGTTGCGGGTGCGCTTGACGATCTCGTCGATGCGCTCCTGGGTGGAGAGGCCCATCTTGACGAGGTCGGGCACGGGGATACCGTTGACGGTCGAATATTCGACCACCGGCACCATGGTGTCGCCGTGGCCGCCGAGCACGAAGGTATTCACGTCGCGGATCGAGACGCCGAACTCCCAGGCGAGGAAGGTCGAGAAGCGCGCCGAATCGAGCACGCCGGCCATGCCGACCACCTTGTTGTGCGGCAAGCCGGAGAATTCGCGCAGCGCCCAGACCATGGCGTCGAGCGGGTTGGTGATGCAGATCACGAAGGCGTCGGGCGCGTTGTCGCGGATGCCTTCGCCCACGGCCTTCATCACCTTGAGGTTGATGCCGAGGAGGTCGTCGCGGCTCATGCCCGGCTTGCGGGGCACGCCGGCGGTGACGATGATCACGTCCGCGCCCGCGATGTCCTTGTAATCGTTGGTGCCGGTGATCGAGGCGTCAAACCCTTCGACTGGGCCGCACTGCGACAGGTCGAGCGCCTTGCCCTGGGGCACGCCTTCCACCACGTCGAACAGGACGATGTCGCCAAGCTCCTTCTGGGCGGCGAGATGGGCCAGGGTGCCGCCGATGTTGCCGGCGCCGATAAGGGCGATCTTCTTGCGAGCCATGAACTACCTTCCGTGACGCGGGCGCATCTCGCTGGGGGCGTCCTGCCCTATATTCCCGCGCGAGCGGGCAGGAGCCCAAATGAACGCGTGTGCCCTAGGCGCGCGGAAGCGGCTTGGCAACCGGGTAAAATGCGCAAGCCGAAGACTATTATCTATAACAGTTCGCAATAGCAATAGTCGCCCTTACGGGGCTGCTGCCGCTCCGCTTCAGCGCGAACGCCCCTGCGCCAGCCGCCGGTCCAGCATGCGGCACACTGCGGTCCAGTGATGCCGTCCAGCCGCATCGCCCGTCGCCCGCGCCGACTCGGCAAGGTCAAAGGCGGCATTGGCTGCGCCGAGCCCGTGAACCGCGAAATGCTCGAGTGCGGCCCGCAGCAGAGGCGTGTCGACTTGCGCCGCATTTCCGCCGGCCCCGCCATTGTCATTCTGCGCCGCTACCCATGCCGGACGCGCCAGGCAGCGGGTGAGGGGCGAAGCCGAAGGGCGCCGCGAGCCGGCAAAATGGATGGGCATTGCTGGATCGAATCCTCTGCGGGAGCTGACCGGGGCTCTCTATCCCGCTCCACGCTAAGGCTTGGTGATGCAGGATGGTTGTCCGATGCTTAACCGGATGACCGGCTGCCCACGCCGATCCTTCCCGGCGGAAAGAGGTTGGGCAGGCTTCACTGGGGCGGTGCGATCCACTGCCCCGAATGCGCCCATTCCTCGCGCACGGCCGAGCCAGTTGGCAGGGCGCTCGCCGCAAACATCCGGTCTCCTCCGCGCGCGGCCACCTCGGGGGCATAGGCTGGCGCTGCCGCGACAGTGCCGGCAGCCGGACCGCTCACCGCAGCCGCGGCAAAGCCGCGGGCATAGGCCCGCTCGATCGCCACCGGATCCAGCGCCGGGTCGGCCATGGCGGGAGCGAGGCTGCGCGGCAGGGGCGCTGCGGCCGGCTCGCCGCCACGATAGGCGGCCGCGTTGAACATGGCTGATGATCCGGCCGGCCCACCCAGCCGGTAGAACCGGTGCGCCCCGATCGTGCCCAGGAAGGAAAGGCTGTCAGCCCAGTAAGGGTGGACCGCAATCGTATGGTAATGCGTCGCCAGTCCCACCGGCGCATAGACATAACCCGCCAGCGCCGCGCGGGCGACGTTCTGCGCCCGCTCCCAGAACAGCCGGTTGGGGATGCGCGCCAGGGCCCCGTCGCAGGTGAAGGTGAACTGGCACCCGGTGGACCGTTCCGAGCCCTGGTAGACCACGCCGCAGACGCTCTTGGGGAAGGCAGGGTGCGCGACGCGGTTCAGCACCACCTGAGCCACCGCGCGCTGTCCGGCATCGGGTTCGCTGGCGGCCTCGTAGTAAACGGCCTGGGTCAGGCAGGTCAGCGCACGCGCCCGGTCGAGCGCGGTGCCGGCAGCTTCGAGGCTGCGCGCCGCCGGGCCCGCGCCCTCGGGCGCGTCGCTGTCCCAGTGCGACCCGGCATCGAGCCGCGCCGGTGCTGCTGCCGCGAGATAATAGTAGGCCGAACCGGGAAACGAACTGCCCGCTTGCTCGAACGGCATCGGCTGCACCTCCACGGCGCTGGCAGTCGCATCGCCAATGGCGAACGAACGCCACTCCTGCGGCGCCGCAAAGGCCGGCACGGCAACCGCCGCCGCCAGCACGAGCGCCCGCCGCCCTAGATTCCGCGACCGAGAGCCTGTGCCGACGCCGCGAATCCGCCGTCCCAGCCGCGCATGAAAATCGCGCGGGGGCAGGTCGCTGGCCAATGGCAGAAATGGCGGCAGGTCAGGTGTCACAACAGCCTTTCGCTTGAGGGCGCGCTCCGCGCGTAAACGGCGCGCCGGCTCGGCGCATCCGCCGAATCCCCGCTGTCCCGGGGCGGGACGCCTAGCGCCGGCGGGTTAACGTATGCTTCCGGCTAGATCACGTCGTTTGCACAAGCGCCTAACACGCCCACAACCTCTTGCCGCACCGCACAAAAACTCCTAGGTGCCGCCCCACGTCACGGGTTGCCCAAGCGATTGGGCCTAAGAGGGAAGCGGGTTGAAACTCCCGCGCTGCCCCCGCAACTGTGACCGGGGAGCGCTGTCCCACGTGCCACTGGCGAAAGCCGGGAAGGCGGGGCAGGGCGTCGATCCGGGAGCCAGGAGACCTGCCTGTTGACAGTCGTTCCGCGCCGGGCGGGGTGTACCGGAATGCAGCAGAGGCACGGCAATCCCGCCGCACCTCCCGCCATGAACGGCATTCGTTCATGACGGGAGTATTGTGTCTTGAAATACCTGCTGATCCTCTCCGCTTCGCTCCTCACCGCCACCCCGGCGGTGGCGGACGAAGCCTCGCCTGGCGATATCGTCGTCACCGCCACCCGCCTGCCCCAGCCGCTCGGCAAGATCGGCCAGTCGATCTCGGTCGTCACCCGCGACGAGATCACCCGCTGGCAGGCCACCCAGGCGATCGACGTGCTCACCCGCCTGCCCGGCGTGTCCGTCGCCACCTCCGGCGGCTTCGGCCAGCCGGCCAGCGTCTTCGTGCGCGGGGCCGACAATTCTCAGAGCCTCGTCTTGATCGACGGCGTGCGGATCAACGACCCGGCGGATGTCGGCGGCGGCTTCGACTGGGGCAGCCTCGCCATCGGCCAGTTCGACCGGGTCGAGCTGGTCCGCGGCGCGCAGTCGGTCCTCTGGGGCAGCCGCGCCATCGGCGGCGTCGTCAACCTGATCACCCGCCAGCCCACGCAGGACTGGCAGGGAACGGCCCAGGCCGAATACGGCTGGCGCGAACGCAAGCAGCTCGGCGGCTCGCTCTCCGGCATGGCCGGCCCGATCGGGCTCAGCATTGGCGGCAACTGGCTGAAGGGACAGGGCTTTTCCGCCTTCTCCGAAGCCCGCGGCGCGACCGAGCGCGACGGGTTCGAATCTGTTTCCGGCAATATCAAGGCCACGGTCGATCTCGGCGGCGGCCTCTCCGCCGATGCCGGCTCGTTCTACAGTCGCGCCACCTACGGCTACGACGGGTTCCAGCGCGATGCCCTCAACACCGGCGTGAAGCGCGACGTCACCGGCTTCGGCAACCTGCGCTGGACCGGCCTCGACGACCGTCTCTCCGCCCGGATCGGCTACGGCCTGACGGACAGCCACCGCGAATCCAATGACGAGGTCTTCGGCCCCTATATCACCGACGGCCGCAACGAGCGGGTCGAAGGCCAGGTCGCGTTCACCCCGATCAAAGCGGTTACGGTCCTCCTTGGGGGCGAGAGCGAGCGCAGCCGCTTCCGCGACAATTTCGGCTCCGCCGCCACCACCCGCATCGACAGCGCCTTCGCCACGCTGACCCTGCGCCCCGTCGCGGGCCTCACCGTCACCGGCGGCGCCCGCCACGACCATCACCGCGATTTCGGCAACAAGGACACCTTCTCCGCCAACGCCGCCTGGTCGCCGCTGGGCGAGAGCGGCCCGATCCTGCGCGCCAGCTACGGTGAGGGCTTCAAGGCCCCCTCGCTCTACCAGCTCTACACCAACACTGGCTCCACCGCGCTCCGGCCCGAAACCGCCCACGGCTGGGACGCCTCGATCGAGCAGCCCTTTGCCGAGGGCCATGGCACCATGTCGCTCGGCTGGTTCGACCGCCGTACCAGAAACCTGATCGACTATGACTTCGTGAGTAACACCTACTACAACGTCGGCCAGGTCCGAGCGAAGGGGGTGGAACTGGCGATGCAGGTGAAGGACTGGCAGGGCTTCGACGTGAACCTCGCTTACACGTGGACCGACGCAAAGAACCAGCTCACCGGCAAGCGCCTCGCCCGCCGGCCCGAGCACACGCTAGCCGCCAGCCTCGATTACCACTGGTCCTTCGGCCTCGTTGCCGGCCTCGATCTCAACCACGCCGGCGAGCGTTACGACGACACCGCCAACACCCAGCTGGTGCCCGACTATGCCACACTCGGCGTCCGCGCCTCCTATCCCCTGACCGACAAGGTCGAGCTGTTCGGCCGCGTCGAAAACGCCTTTGATCAGATCTACGAAGTGGTCCGCACCTACGGCACCCCGCGGCGGTCCGCCTATGCCGGCGTGAGAGCGCGGTTCTGATGCGGTGCGCGCTGCTTGCGGTGCTGTTGCTGGGCGCTTGTAGCCCGGTTGCAGCGCCGCGGCAGCGCCCGCCGTCAGGCGTGGTCAGCCTCAACCCCTGCACCGATGCGATCCTCGCGGAAGTCGCTGATCCAGGGCAGATTTCCGCTCTTTCCGCCTACAGCCGCGATCCCGCATCCAGTTCCATGGATGTCGCGCTCGCCCGGCGCCTGCCCACCACCACCGGCACGGTCGAGGAGATTGCTGCGCTTCGGCCCGCCTTGGTCGTCTCCGGCACCTATACCCCCGAGGCCACCCGCAACACGTTGGCAAAACTGGGAATTCCGCTGGTCGAACTGCCAATCGCCACCACCGTGGAGGAGAGCCTTGTCCAGGTCCGGCAGCTCGCCCGCCTCACCGGCCATCCCGCTCGCGGCGAGGCCCTCGTCGCCCGCATAACCGCTTCACTCAATGCCGCCGCTCCGCCGCCGGGGCCTGCCGTCAGCGCGGTGGTATGGCAATCGGGCGGCATCGTTCCCGGTAATGATACCCTCATAACCGACCTCCTCCGCCGCACCGGCTTCACCAGCTTCAGCGCCGCCAAAGGCTTGCGGCAGGCCGATTATCTGCCTCTTGAACGGATGTTGGCCGATCCGCCGCAAGTGATCATCGCCGCGGGCGGCCATGGCGGGGAAGACCGTCTCCTTGCCCACCCCGCGCTCACCTCGCTCAGCCATACCCCCCGCGCGGCGCTGGATCCCGCACTGCTGTGGTGCGGCGGCCCCACCATCATGCGCACCGCCTCCCGGCTCGCGCAGATCAGGCGCAGCCTGTGACCCGGCTGGAATTGGCCCTTGTCCTCGCCTTGCTGGTGGCCGTTCCGCTATCGCTGCTGGCGGGGCGGGTGTGGATTGATCCGTTGCATCCCGACCTGGCCAACGCCACCGTGATCCTGCTCGAACTGCGGCTGCCGCGCGCTTTGCTCGCTATCACGCTTGGCGCAGGCCTCGGAGCGGCCGGCGCCGCGATGCAGGGCTACCTGCGCAATCCCCTTGCCGATCCGGGCCTGTTCGGTGTCGCGCCGACTGCGGCGCTCGGTGCCGTCCTCGCCATGTGGACCGGGGCCGCCGCCGCATGGGCCTTGCCGCTGTTCGCTCTTTCCGGGGCAGGGGCCGCAATGGCCCTGCTCGGCCTGCTCGCCGGACGGCAGGCCAACGTTGCCCTGTTCACCCTGACGGGGCTGATGATCGCGAGCCTCTCGGGTGCGCTGATGAGCCTGGCAATCAGCCTTGCCCCCACATCGTTTGCCCTGTCCGAGATCGTGACCTGGCTGATGGGGGCGGTGACCGACCGCTCATGGGCCGACTTCGTCCTCGCTGCCCCGCTGACCCTCGCCGGCATCGTGGCCCTGCGCCTCGCCGGTTCGGACCTCGATGGCCTGGTGCTTGGCGAAGCGGCCGCCCGTTCCCTCGGGCTCGATCCGCGGAGGCTCCAGGCCAAGCTCATCTTAGGTATCGGCCTGACGGTCGGGGCCGGGGTGGCCGTCGCCGGTATCATCGGCTTCGTCGGCCTCGTCGTGCCTCATCTCGTCCGCCCGTTCACAGATCGGCGCCCCTCGCGGCTGATAGTGCCCGCGGCGCTTGCCGGCGCCCTGCTGCTGCTCGCGGCGGACAGCCTGTGCCGCCTCCTGCCGCTGGTGACGGAGCTGCGCCTCGGCATCGCGCTGAGCCTCGTCGGCGCGCCGTTCTTCCTCGCCCTGCTGCTGCGCCTGCGCCGCGGCGCGGGGCCTGATGCCGGGCTCGCCTGACATGCTCCGCGCGGATAACCTCGTCCTTCCCGGCCGCCTCGCCGGCGTCGGCCTGACCCTGAAACCGGGCGAGGTGACTGCTATCGTCGGCCCCAACGGCGCGGGCAAGTCGAGCCTCGTCGCCTGCCTCGCCGGACTGCTGCGGCCCGCAAGCGGCGAGGTCCTGCTCGACGATGCCCCGCTGGCGGCGCTCTCCCCGCGCCACCGCGCCCGCCGGATCGGCTACCTGCCGCAGAGCCCCGAGATCGCCTGGGACGTCATGGTTGAAACGCTGGTGGCGCTGGGCCGCCTGCCGTGGCAGGGCGCCGCGCTGCACCGCGCCCATGCCACGCCGGCAGACGATGCCCGCGCCGTCGAAGAGGCCCTGGCCGCGATGGACCTTGCCGACCTGCGCCACCGCCCGGTCTCGCGCCTGTCGGGGGGGGAGCGCGCCCGCGCCCTCGTCGCCCGGGTCCTCGCCGGAGAGCCGCGCTGGCTGATCGCCGACGAGCCCCTCGCCAACCTCGATCTCGCCCATGCCGCCGCCCTCGTCCGCCTCCTGCGCCGCCAGGCCGATGACGAGGGGCGCGGGGTCCTCCTAGTGCTGCACGATCTCGCCACGGCCATGAACCATGCCGACCGGGTCGTCGTCCTGGCCGACGGCCGTGTGGTCGCCGACGGGCCGCCGGCCACTGCCCTGGCCGACGATCTGGTCAGCCGCATCTGGGGTCTGCCTGCCCGCTGGCTGGGTGAGCCGGGGGCGAAGGCGCTCGTGCTGGCGTAGCGCCAAAAAGGTAAATATCTTTCCTACAACTAACCATAACGGTTATCTGCAAGTCTCCGTCTCCGGAGACCGCTCATGCCCGCCGAATTCGTCTCACCCAACCCCGCCCCGCTCGCCCCATCCGATTTCGCCCGCGCGGCCGCTGCTCTCGGCTGCTCGATCGCCGCCGTCCGTGCTGTCGTCGAAGTCGAGAGCAAAGGCGGCTTCCTCCCTGATGCCCGCCCGCGCATCCTGTTCGAACGCCACAAGTTCTCCGCCTTCACCGCTCACGCCTACGATACCACCCACCCCGCGATCTCTGCCCGCCAGCCCGGCGGCTATCTCGGCGGCGCCCGCGAATACGACCGGCTGGACGAAGCCCTCGCGCTGGACCGCGAGGCCGCGCTGAAGTCCGCCTCCTGGGGCGCCTTCCAGATCATGGGCTTCAATCATGCCGCGGCAGGCCATGCCGATGTTGAAAGCTTCGTCGCCGCCATGGTCTCGGGCCACGCCGCCCAGCTCGACGCCTACGTCGCCTTCGTCCGCGCCGCCGGCCTCGCCCCCGCGCTCGTCGCGCAGGACTGGCCCGCCTTCGCCCGCGGCTACAACGGCCCGGCCTATGCCCGCTTCGCCTATGATACGAAGATCGCCGCGGCCTTCGCCCGCTTCGCCGCCGAAGCATCGCCGGCTGAGCCTTCGCCCGCCCTTCCGCTGCTCCATCAAGGCGCGCGCGGCTCTGCCGTCCGCGAACTCCAGTCCCTGCTCGGCATCGCGGCTGACGGCCTGTTCGGCCCCGCCACCCGCGCCGCACTCATCCGGCGCCAGCGCGAGGCCGGCCTAGCCGCCGATGGCATGGCCGGCCCGCAAACCTGGGCAGCCCTGCTGGCCGGCTGACACCGCCGCCTGGACAGCGGCAGCGCACATCCTGGTTCTGG
>DASTGC010000124.1:0-6316 GCA_035719485.1 Novosphingobium sp. | reverse complement strand
TTCGTGACCACCAAGAAGAGCGGGCAGGGCCTCGGCCTCGCCCTCGTGCGCAAGCTGGTGCGCGACATGAACGGGCGGATCACCCATGAGCGCGAAGAAGACAGCCGGAGTCCCGGCGGGTGGACGCACTTCCGCATCCATCTCCCACTCGCCCAGGAACCGCGCCGGTCCAGCAGGAGCAGGGCAGCATGAGCGTTCTTCTCGTCGAGGACGATGCCTCGATCGCAATCGTCATCACCGCTGCGCTCGAGGCTGAAGGCTTTGCCGTTACCTGCTGCGATTCCGTGGCGGAGCGTGACCGGCTGCTGTCGGAACGGGCCTATGATGCGCTGGTGACCGACGTGATGCTGACCGACGGGGACGGGATCGAATCCCTTCCGGCCGTCCGCGCGCTGCATCCGGTCATGCCGGTCATCATCCTGTCGGCGCAGAACACTCTCGATACGGCGGTGCGCGCCAGCGATACCGGAGCCTTCGAGTATTTCCCCAAGCCTTTCGACATCGACGAGCTGGCCCGGACCGTGCGTCAGGCCGTGGGCAATCAGACCGGTGCCGCTGCGGGCGGGGCCGACGAGGGCCCGGCGGACGGGCTGCCGCTGGTCGGCCGCAGTGCACCGATGCAGGCCGTGTTCCGGATGATCACGCGGGTGCTGCGAAATGACCTGACCGTCCTGATCCTGGGCGAGAGCGGCACCGGCAAGGAACTGGTTGCAGAAGCTATCCATCAGCTTGGCCATCGCCGCGCCGGACCATTCGTGGCGGTAAACACGGCCGCCATTCCCGCCGAGCTGATCGAGAGTGAGCTGTTCGGCCACGAGAAGGGCGCTTTCACCGGCGCCGTCGCCCGGCACATCGGCAAGTTCGAGCAGGCCGAGGGGGGCACCTTGTTTCTCGATGAGATCGGCGACATGCCGATGCAGGCCCAGACCCGGCTGCTGCGCGCCCTGCAGTCGGGCACGATCCGACGGGTTGGCGGACGCGACGAGATCGCCATCGATGCACGCATCGTCGCCGCGACAAACAAGGACCTGGAACCGCTGATCGCCGCCGGACAGTTCCGTGAGGACCTGTACTATCGCCTCAATGTCGTGCCGATCCACATGCCTGCCCTGCGCGAACGGCCGGACGACATCGATGCATTGGCGAGCCACTTCCTCAAGCTTGCCGCGCAGGAGGGACTGCCTCGGCGGCAGCTGACGCGCGAGGCCTCGGACCTGCTGGCGCGCCAGCCCTGGCGCGGGAACGTCCGCGAACTCAAGAACTTCATATTCCGCTTGGCGCTGCTGGCACGGGAGGACACGGTCGATGCCGCGACGCTCCAGCCCTTGCTCGCTGCCAGCAACCGCAGCGAAGAGGCCGCCGCAGCCGGCGAGAACGACCCGACGCTCGATCTGGCGGTGGTGCGCTGGCTGGCCCGCGAAGCGCCGACGCCGGGCTCGGTGTACGACGAGGCGCTGGCCGCGTTCGAGCGTCCGTTGTTTGCCGAAGTCCTGCGCGAGACGGGCGGCAACCAGCTAAGGGCCGCGCAGATCCTCGGCATCAACCGGAATACGCTGCGCAAGCGGCTCTTGGAACTCGAGCTTGACCCGGAAAGGTTCGGCCGCAGGGTGTGACGGTCACCAGCGGGGAGGCGAGCATTCGGTTCGGCTAAAATCGCTTGTCATTCGGTTGCGGACGGTGTTGTAACCGGGCAACTATGGCGGACCAGACCGTAACAACCGTGCCACACGAGGTATCGGCAGTGCGCTCCAGCCGCTGGCCGAGATGGTGGCGGCGCGTGTCGGTCTCGGCACGCAGGGCCAACATCTTTGGCCTCCTCACCGTGGTCTCGGCCGTGGCTTTCATCTCGATGACGATCGTGACCTTCACCACGATCCACGGCCAGTCCGACCGCGAGCTGATGCCATCGGATCTGACAGCGACCCTGCTGGTCGGGACTCTGGTTCCCGCGATGATGCTGTTGGTGCTGTTCGGCCGCTGGCTTGCGCTGCGTCGGGCCGCGCAGACCCTTGGCGGTACCGGACGGCTGCACACGCAGCTGGTGTTTTTCTTTTCCCTGATCTCCGCCATCCCGACCCTGCTGGTCGTGGTCTTCGCCTCGTTCCTGTTCCAGTCGGGCGTGGAATTCTGGTTTTCAGACAGTTCGCGCGGGATGCTGGAAAATGCCAACAAGCTCGCCCGCGGCTACTATGAACAGAACCTGCGCGATGTCGGAAACGAGACCATCGCCATGGCGACGGACCTGCGCGATTACCTGTCGCAAGCGCGCATCACCAGCCCGCAGTTCGCGCAAGGCTATTCCTACCAGGTTGTCAGCCGCAAGCTCAACGAAAGCGCGATCATCCAGAAGGCTGCCGATGGCAAGCTGCTGACCGCCGCCGTGGTCGACCCCGAGAAGAATTCCACGCGCGACCGGATCACCGCGGACGTGCTCGGCCGACTGGAGAAGGGCGAGCCGGTGGTGGTCTCGGCCAGTGCCAACCGGATCGACGCCGTGGCCCCGATCGACCGGGCGGCGGGGGTCTATCTCTATGCCGCCCGCTCGTCCGACCTGCTGGCCTTCAGCCAGGGCCAGCGCGCGCAGAATATCGTGCGCGCCTACGAAGTGCTTACCCGCCGAGCGAGGACGCTTCAGCTGCGCTTCAACGTGGCGCTGTTCGTCGCCAGCCTGGCGCTCGTCGGCCTTTCGGTATGGTTCGCGCTGCGGTTTGCCGATCGCCAGGTGAAGCCACTCTACGATCTCGTCGGGGCGGCGCGGCGGGTGGGGAGTGGCAATTACACCCTTCGGGTGGAAGGGCGGACCGGACCGGACGAGGTCGGCCAGCTCAACCGTGCCTTCAACCGCATGACCGCGCAGATCGAGCGGCAGACCCAGGCCTTGCTCGGCGCCAACCAGCAATTGCAGGAGCGACGCGCTTTCATGGAGGCCGTGCTGGAATCGGTAAGCGCCGGAGTCATCTCGGTCGATGGTGAGGGGCGCGTGCAACTGATCAACTCGTCCGCGCAGAAGCTGCTGTTCGGCGGGGCACAGGCGCCGCCTGGGGGCGAGCTTCTGGCGGAAATCGCCCCTGCGCTCGCCAGCCTGATTGAAACGGGGCAGGAAAGCGCCGTCATCCAGCACGGCTCGGGCGGCGACCTGCACACGCTGGCGGTAAAGATCGCGCGGGATCGGACCGGATACGTCATCACCTTCGAGGACATCACCCGCCAGCTGCTGGACCAGCGGCAGGCGGCCTGGTCCGACGTGGCCCGGCGCATCGCACACGAGATCAAGAACCCGCTCACGCCGATCCAGCTGGCGACCGAGCGCTTGAAGCGCCGTTACGGCAAGCAGATCGAGAACGATCCCCAGCTGTTCGAGGAACTGACCTCCACGATTATCCGCCAGGTCGGCGATCTCAGGAAGATGGTCGACGAATTCTCCTCCTTCGCTCGCCTGCCTAAGCCGGTGTTCCGGGCCGAGGATCCGGTCGATCTCGTCCGCCAGGCCTTGTTCCTGCAGGAAGTGGCGCGGCCCGAAATCGATTTTTCGTTCCACGCCGATGCCCGCGCCCAGGAGCGGATCCTGTGCGACCGTCACCAGCTCGGCCAGGTCATGACCAACGTGCTCAAGAACGCACTCGAGGCAATCGAGGCCCGGGCCCGCACGGCGCCGATCGATTACCGTGGCCACGTGCGTGTGATGATGCGGGGCGGCACGGATTCCATCGCGGTGATCATCACTGACAATGGAATCGGCCTGCCGCAGGACCGCGAACGCATCACCGAGCCCTACGTGACCACGCGCGAGAAGGGCACGGGCCTGGGCCTCGCGATCGTCAAGAAGATCGTCGAGGAGCACGGCGGCGATATGACCTTCGCCGCGGCCGAGGGCGGAGGCACCGTCGTCACCCTGAATTTCGCGCGCGATCCCCTCGCCAAGGGGCAGCGCGCGCCCGAAGCAGCCGAATGAGAAAGGTGAAGCATGGCGCTCGATATCCTGATCGTCGATGATGAACGCGATATCCGTGAACTCGTCGCGGGCGTCCTCAGCGACGAGGGCTACGAGTGCCGGACGGCGGGCGACAGCACGGCCGCACTGGAGGCGATCGACCAGCGCCGGCCCAGCCTGGTGCTGCTGGACGTGTGGCTCCATGGTTCGCCAATGGACGGGCTCGAGGTGCTCGACGAAATCAAGGCGCGCGAGCCCGAGTTGCCGGTGATCATTTTCTCCGGCCACGGCAATATCGATACCGCCGTATCCGCCATCAGCCGCGGCGCGGTTGATTTCATCGAGAAGCCGTTCGAGGCCGAGCGCCTGCTCCATCTCGTCGGGCGCGCCACGGAAACCGAGCAGCTGCGACGCCAGAACGCGCAGTTGCGCCAGCATGCGGTGGGGGAAAGCTTCGAATTCACCGGTAACAGCGCCGCGATCAACCAGGTCCGCGCCACCCTGAAGCGGGTAGCCAACACTGGCAGCCGGCTGTTGATCTCCGGGCCGGCCGGGGTCGGCAAGGAAGTGGCGGCCAGGTTGCTCCATTCCTGGAGCAGCCGGGCGTCGTCGGCCTTCGTTTCCGTCAATTCCGCGCGGATCACGCCGGAGCGGTTCGAGCAGGAGCTGTTCGGCGAGGAGCAGGACGGCCACCTTGTCCGGCCTGGCCTGCTCGAAATGGCCGATGGCGGGACGCTCTACCTCGACGAGGTGGCCGACATGCCGCTCTCCACCCAGGCGCGCATCCTGCGCGTGCTCACCGAGCAGGCCTTCGTGCGCGTGGGGGGGCTACGCCAGATCCGGGTCGACGTGCGGGTGGTTTCTTCCACTTCGCGCGATCTCGAACGCGAGATCGCCGATCGGCGCTTCCGTGAGGACCTGTTCTACCGGCTCAACGTCGTTCCCGTCCAGGTTCCTGCCCTGGCCGACCGGCGCGAAGATATTCCGGTGCTCGTCGATCACTTCTTCGCTCGCTTCGCCACCGATCAGGGTATCGTCCCGCCCGAGGTTTCTCCCGAGGCCATGGCAGCCTTCCAGGCCTATGAATGGCCGGGCAATGTCCGCCAGCTGCGCAACGTGGTCGAGCGGACGGTGATCCTTACCCCCCGCGAAAAACTTGGCAGGATCGAGGCCGAGATGCTCCCGGACGAAATTGCCGGTGTGACCGCGGGGGGCGATTCCGCCGTCGGCGCACTGATGGGGATCCCGCTGCGCGAGGCGCGCGAGCAATTCGAGCGCGAATACCTCAGGGTCCAGATCAGGCGATTTTCCGGAAATATCTCGAGAACCGCGGCCTTCATCGGCATGGAACGCTCGGCCCTCCACCGCAAACTCAAGCTGCTTGGCATAGGTGAACGCGGTACCGATGAGCCGGCTGAAGCCTGAGTTCCAACGTGGCCTAGACCCCGGCTTCTGGTCGCCGTGAGCTGGTGAATTCGTTTGCGCGGGTGGAACGGGGCTGCCCATTGGCGATTTACCGGGTGAGCGGAAGCCGGTAATCTGCGCCCGATTGCGGTTGGATTCGGCTTCGCCATGGGGGCCGTCCCAGCCAGATCGCGGACCGTGCAACGCGGCCGCCAAGAAAAAGGAGCAAGCACTGGTGACCGGACGTACCCTTTCCGCCCGCCCTCGGCCCCCCAAGCCGGAACCCGCCCCCCCGCCGGCCCCGCTTACCGGCAAGGGCAACCAGAACCTTCAGGACCAGTTCCTCAACCTGCTGCGCAAGAACAAGGTGCCCGTCACCATGTTCCTCGTGAAGGGCGTCAAGCTGCAGGGCATCGTCACCTGGTTCGACAATTTCTCCATCCTGCTGCGGCGCGACGGCCAGTCGCAACTGGTCTACAAGCATGCGGTCTCGACCATCATGCCGAGCCAACCGATCGATGCGCGGATCTTTGCGACCGGCGCCGAAACGGCGAACAAGAAGGTTCGCCTGCTGCAGGACGTGTTCCTCTCCTCGATCCGCACAGCGGGCGTGCAGGTGACCATGTTCCTGGTCAACGGCGTCATGCTCCAGGGCCGGGTCGCCGCCTACGACCTGTTCTGCATGCTGCTCGAACGCGAGGGCTATGTGCAGCTGGCCTACAAGCACGCGGTCTCGACGATCCAGCCGGTCACCCCGGTGGACCTCACCGGCGGCGAGTTCGACGACGAGGATGACGAAGAGGACGAAGACTGACCGATCCTGACGATCTCTCCGGAGAAGTCAGCCGCGGGGCCCGCGCCGTCATCGTCTACCCGGCGATGCGGCAGCGGGCCTCTGCGGTCGACGTCGATTCCCGGCTGGAGGAGGCGAAGGGCCTGGCGCTGGCCATCGGCATCGTCGTCACCGAAGCCTTCGCCGTG
>DASTGC010000123.1:0-4255 GCA_035719485.1 Novosphingobium sp. | reverse complement strand
CGGAGTGGGACTGCGGCGACTGCGGGGTGCACCATTCTCCGCTGGCGGCCCGGGCATCGGATCACCTGCCCATTTTTGCACGGCTGGCGCTGCCCAAAAATTGAGCAGTTTGCACAGGATTCGGGCGTGTGCCTTGCCTCTGCCCCGATCGGTCCAAAGTGACTCAATCGGATTCCTAACGAATCCCTAATCTGGCACGCTCCTTGCGAAGTCCCCATCGCCGGCGACGGGTCCGGCAGGCTCCAGGGGGCAAGGATGAAATTCATCATCGCCATCATCAAGCCGTTCAAGCTGGACGAGGTTCGCGAAGCCCTCGGCGCCGTAGGCGTTGCGGGCATGACCGTTTCCGAGGTCAAAGGTTTTGGGCGGCAAAAAGGCCAGACGGAAATTTACCGCGGCGCCGAATATTCCACCAACATGCTGCCCAAGGTGAAGCTTGAGATCGCAGCGGCCGACGACCTCGCGCCGCAGATCGTCGAGACAATCCAGCAGGTTGCCAGCACCGAAGCGATCGGTGACGGCAAGATCTTCGTGCTCGACCTGGCTCAAGCCGTGCGCATCCGCACCGGCGAGGCTGGCGACACCGCGCTGTAACGGCAGGAGGGAAACCATGATGCGTAAACTCGCTTATGGTGTTGGCGCGATCGGAGCCTCGCTCTTCGCCGCCACCACCGCTTTCGCGCAGGAGGCGACCGAAGCCGCCACTGCCGCGGCTTCGACCGCCGCCGCCGCCGCCACTACGGCGGCCGCCACGGCAAGCAGCACCCTGATCGCCGCGCCGACCGACACGGCGGCGATGGTCAACAAGGGCGACACCAGCTGGATGCTGATCTCTTCGGCACTGGTGCTGATGATGTCGATCCCGGGCCTTGCGCTGTTCTACGGCGGCCTCGTGCGCACCAAGAACATGCTCAGCGTCTGTATGCAGGTGTTCATGATCGTGGCCATCGCCGGCCTGGTCTGGGCCTGCTGGGGTTACTCGATGGCCTTCACTGGCGGTTCGACCCCGTTCGTCGGCGGCCTTTCCAAGGCCTTCCTGATGGGCGTGACCGCCAGCTCGAACGCCGCGACGTTCTCGAACAACGTCTACATCCCCGAGTTGGTCTACATGGTCTTCCAGATGACCTTCGCGATGATTACCCCGGCGCTGATCGTCGGTGCCTTCGCGGAACGCGTGAAGTTCACCCCGCTGATGATCTTCATGGTCCTGTGGATGACGGTGGTCTATTTCCCGATCGCGCACATGGTGTGGTACTGGGCCGGCCCGGACTTCCTCTCGGCCAACCCGTCCGACGCGGGCTACCTGTTCCAGCTGGGCGCGCTCGACTTCGCCGGTGGCACCGTGGTCCACATCAACGCGGGTATCGCCGGCCTCGTCGGCTGCCTCATGATCGGCAAGCGCATCGGCTTCGGCAAGGAGGCCACTCCGCCGCACTCGCTGACCATGACCATGATCGGCGCCTCGCTGCTGTGGGTGGGCTGGTTCGGCTTCAACGCCGGTTCCAACCTTGAAGCCAACGGCGTGACCGGCGTGGCCTTCGTCAACACCATGCTCGCTACCTGCGCGGCTGCGGTCTCCTGGTCAGTCGTCGAGCAGATCCACCACGGCAAGCCCTCGATGCTGGGCGGCGCCACGGGTGCGGTGGCCGGCCTCGTCGCCATCACCCCGGCTTCGGGCTACGGCGCGCCGATGACCTCGATCGTCCTGGGCCTGCTGGTATCGCCGGTCTGCTACTTCTTCGTCAGCGTGGTGAAGAACAAGCTGAAGTACGACGACACCCTCGACGTGTTCGGCGTGCACTGCATCGGCGGGATCTTCGGCGCCATCGCCACCGGCATCGTTGCCGACCCGGCGCTCGGCGGGCAGGGCTTCTTCGACTACACGAAGTTCCCGGCCGTTCCCGGGACCTACGACATGGCTGCCCAGGTGGTCATCCAGATCAAGGCCGTGCTGCTAACGCTGGTCTGGTCGGGCGTGGGCTCGGCGGTGCTCTACTTCGTCGTCGACAAGGTGTTCGGCCTGCGTCCGACGGCCGATGCCGAGCGCGAAGGGCTCGACATCTCCGAGCACGGCGAACGCGCCTACAATTACTAAGTCACCAAGTTTGGCGGGGCCGGAGACTTCCTCTCCTCCCTCCGGCTCCGCCAGCCGACGTTCCTCCTGCGAACGACAAACTGAGCCCGGAGCCAGCCGCTCCGGGCTTTTTTTGTGCGTGGGGTCCAAATTGTGCGTGCCGGCCCTCCTCTACTCATCACCCTGGACCTGGCTCAGGGGCCATGGCGCACCGGTTACGCCTAACCCCGGGCGTGGTATCGCGGGGTGAGGTGAGCCCAGGGAGACTGAAACGAGTTCAGCATGATGGCGCGGGATGGGGCACGCTATGTGGCACGGCTGAGCCAGGCCCCTCCGTCAGCCGCTGGGGCGCTGCCACCTACCCATTGCACTTCGTGAATACGGGGAGGATCTGGTGTGGCGCTCAGCCAGCGCGGCTGGCGAGCATGTCGAGCAGGGAGCGGATCGGAGTCAGATCGTAGCCAGCTCCGGCGGCCGCTTCGGCGAGATCGTCCGGATCGGCGCCTTTGCTGGCTTCGGCGAGGGCCCACAGGAGGGTGGAACGGGTTCCAGAACGGCAGTAGGCGAGGACCCGGCCGGTGGCGCCTTCCAGCGCCTTGGCCATGGCGGCAACCTGGGGTTCGCTGAAGCCGGCGTGCGTGACGGGAATCGCGACGTAGGCGATGCCCGCGGCGCGGGCAGCAGCCTCTATCTCGGTTCCCGGGGTCTGATCAGGCGATTCGAGCTCGGGGCGGTTGTTGATGATCAGGCTGATGCCCATGGCCTTGGCCAGTTCGACATCGGCGAGGCCGATCTGGGGGCTGGCGTAGACGCCCTCGACGATCTGGCGGAAGTGCTGCGTCATGGCGGTTCAGCTCCTTTGCACGCGGGGGTCGGGCTGCTTGCTGCGAAGGCGGGCCCGGCGGTTGCGGCCGATGATGTTGAGGCTTTCGACGGCGGCCGAGAAGGCCATGGCGGCGTAGACGTAGCCCTTGGGGATGTGGACGCCGAAACCGTCGGCGACAAGCACCAGCCCGATCATCACCAGAAAGGCGAGGGCGAGCATGACCAAAGTGGGGTTGCGCTCGATGAATTTCGCCAGCGGCTCGGCGGCGACCATCATGATGCCGACGGTGATCACGACGGCGGTGATCATGATCGGGACCTCGTCGGTCATGCCGACGGCGGTGAGGATAGAATCGATCGAGAAGACCAGATCGAGCGCGATGATCTGGGCGATGGCGGCGCCGAACGCGATCTGGACGAGGCCCTTGTCATGATCGAGCAGTTCGCCCGATTCGCCTTCCGAATCAATGTTATGGTGAATTTCCTTGGTCGCCTTCCAGAGGAGAAACAGGCCGCCCGCGATCAGGATGAGATCGCGCCCCGAGAACGCGGTTTCGAAGGTGGGCTCGCCATGGGAGCCGGGGGCGCCGGCGAGCCCGAGGTCGAACAACGGGGTCTGCAGGGTGACAATCCAGCCGATCAGCAGGAGCAGCGCAATCCGCATGACAAGCGCCAGGGTGAGGCCGATGCGCCGGGCCTTCTGCTGCTGGGCCTGGGGCAACTTGTTCGACAGGATTGCGATGAACACGAGATTGTCGACCCCCAGCACAATTTCGAGCGTGATGAGGGTGATCAGCGCAGCCCATGTGGCTGGCTCGGCAAAGAGGGCGATGATGTCCATGACCGACTTGTGCCAAGCGCCCGCCGCACTGGCAAGGCGGACTGATGGGCGGACTGGTGCGCCGACCGGCGAGGCGGTTCGCGCGGGCGGAGCGTGACGCCCGACGTGCCTCGCGCACGCTGAGTCGGAATCTGTTCGCCCTTTGGCATGTTTTGCGATATGCCCGATGATGCAGAGGATAAGGCCGCGTGCGTGGGCGCCCCGGCTTGCCCTGCCGTCCGGCGCGTTTCGTCCGCGCCGACCGGGCGAATCCACGGGGGCGAAGCGAAGGTAAGTTCGGGTTTATGGGTTTCGACAGAGGACGTCGCGGCAAGGGCCGTGACAAGCGGGACGGCGGTTTCGGCGAAGAAGGTTTCGATCCGGGCTACGGTGGCGGCGGCTTCGGCGGCGGCGGCTTTGGCGGCGACCGCGGTGGTTTCGGCGGCGGTGATCGCGGCGGTTTCGGTGGCGGCGGCGGCCGCGGCTTCGGCGGCGGCGGCGGCGGCGGCTTCGGCGGCGGCGGTGGTCGCGGCTTC
>DASTGC010000122.1:0-11007 GCA_035719485.1 Novosphingobium sp. | reverse complement strand
ATGCCCTGCCCGCCACCGATGCACATGGTGATCAGACCATATTTGCCGCCGATGCGCTGCAGCTCGTAGATTGTCTTGACGGTGAGGATCGTGCCGGTTGCCCCGATCGGATGGCCAAGGCTGATACCCGAGCCATTGGGGTTGGTCTTGGCCATGTCGAAACCGAGGCTCCTGGCAACGGCGCAGGTCTGGGCGGCAAAAGCTTCGTTGGCCTCGATCACGTCCATCTGTTCGAGCGTCAGGCCCGCGCGCTTCAGGGCAACGGGCACGGCCTTGACCGGACCCAGCCCCATGACGCTCGGCTCGACGCCGGCGTGACCCCAGGCAAGAATCTTCGCCATGGGCTTAAGGCCCTTTTCGGCGACAGCCTTGCCGCTGGCGAGGACCACGGCGGCCGCGCCGTCATTGATGCCGCTGGCATTGCCGGCCGTGACCGTGCCATCCTTGAGGAATACCGGCTTGAGCGCCGCCATCGATTCCACCGTTGCCTCGGGACGGACGTGCTCATCGGTGTCGAACTGGGTGACGCCCTTGCGGGTCTTGAGCTCGACGGGCAGGATCTGGCTCTTGAAATAGCCCGCGGCAATCGCCGCGGCGGCGCGGCGATGGCTTTCGACCGCGGTCTGGTCCTGATCCTCGCGGCTGACCTGGCACTGCCTGGCCACGTTCTCGGCAGTGACCCCCATGTGGATGTCCTCGAACGGATCATGCAGCGCGCCAAGCATCATGTCCTCGAGCTTCATGTCGCCCATTTTGACGCCGCTGCGGCTGTTCTGCAGCATGCGCGGCGCCATGCTCATCACCTCGGTGCCGGCACCGATGGCGATGTCGTGTTCGCCCAGGGCAATCGCCTGGGCGGCCGAGACGATCGCCTGAAGGCCCGAGCCGCACAGCCGGTTAACGGTCATGGCCGGGGCCCCGATCGGAACACCCGCGTTGACCGCAGCGACGCGCGCGACATAGGCGTCCTTGGGCTGGGTCGGCACGACCGAGCCCACGACCACGTCCTCAACGTCCGTCGGCTGGATGCCCGCGCGGGCAATCGCTTCCTTGATCACCAGCGTGCCGAGATCGGCCGGGCGGAACGATGCAAGGCTGCCACCGAACGTGCCGATGGCCGTGCGAACGCCGTTAACGATGTAAATGTCGGTCATTTGCCAATATCCCAGGGAGTGCGATCCGTGTATGGTTACAGCGGTATATTATCGTGCTTCTTCCACGGATTTTCGAGGGCCTTGTTGCGCAGCTTGCGCAGGCCCAGGGCAATCCGCCGACGGGTGGAATGGGGGTGGATCACCTCGTCAATGAACCCCTTGCTGGCCGCCACGAAGGGATTGGCGAAGCGATCCTCGTACTCCCTGGTCTTCTCCGCGATGCCTTCCGGCGACAGCCCGCGGAAGATGATTTCCACCGCGCCCTTGGCGCCCATCACCGCGATCTCGGCCGTGGGCCAGGCATAGTTGAGATCGCCGCGCAGATGCTTGGAGGCCATGACGTCGTAGGCCCCGCCGTAGGCCTTTCGGGTGATCACGGTGATCTTCGGCACGGTCGCCTCGGCATAGGCGAAGAGCAGCTTGGCACCGTGCTTGATGATGCCGTTGTGCTCCTGCGCGGTGCCGGGAAGGAAGCCCGGAACGTCGACGAAAGTGAGGATCGGGATGTTGAAGGCATCGCAGAAGCGCACGAAGCGGGCGGCCTTCTTGGATGAGTTGATGTCGAGCACGCCGGCCAGCACCATCGGCTGGTTGGCGACGACACCCACGGTCTTGCCCTCGATCCGGCCGAAGCCGCAGATGATGTTGCCGGCATGTCCCGGCTGGATCTCGAAGAAGTCACCCTCGTCGAGCGTTTTGCGGATTACCTCGTGCATGTCGTAGGGCTGGTTGGCCGAGGCCGGGATGATCGTATCGAGGCTGTCTTCCAGCCGGTCCCAGGGATCGGCGCTGGGCCGTTCGGGCACTTCTTCCTTGTTGGACAACGGCAGGAAATCGAAAAATTCGCGCGCGGCGAGCAGGGCTTCGATATCGTTTTCGAGGGCGAGGTCGGCCACCGAAGTCTTGGTCGTATGCGTCACCGCGCCGCCCAGTTCCTCCTGAGTGACGATCTCGTTGGTAACGGTCTTCACCACGTCCGGTCCGGTCACGAACATGTAGGAGCTGTCCTTCACCATGAAGATGAAGTCGGTCATCGCCGGCGAATAGACCGCGCCGCCTGCGCACGGCCCCATGATCAGCGAGAGCTGCGGGACCACGCCGGAGGCGTTCACGTTGCGCTGGAAGATCTCGGCATAGCCGCCCAGTGAGGCCACGCCTTCCTGGATGCGGGCGCCGCCGGAATCGTTGAGGCCGATCACTGGGGCACCGACCTTCATCGCCATGTCCATGATCTTGCAGATCTTCATCGCATGGCGCTCGGAAACGGCGCCCCCGAAAACGGTGAAATCCTGGGCGAAGACAAAGACCAGCCGACCATTGATCGTGCCCGAGCCGGTAACGACGCCGTCACCGGGGATGGTGTTTTCGGGCATGCCGAAATCGACGCAGTTATGCTCGACATACATGTCCACTTCCTCGAACGAATGTTCGTCGAGGAGGATGTCGAGACGCTCACGCGCGGTGAGCTTGCCCTTGGCGTGCTGGGCGTCGATGCGCTTCTGGCCACCGCCCAGGCGAGCTGCGGCGCGGCGCTTTTCCATTTCGGCGACATTTGCGGACATGCCCGGTATTCCCCCCTTGTGACTGCGGGATTCTCGGGCGCTGCTAAGGCACGCCTGCGCGGGCCTCGTCAATAGGTTTAAGCGATCGATTAACTCCCCGCGTCCTCATGGCAATGCGCCAACGTCCCGGTAATGCTGCTAAGGGGCGACTACGTTGGTCGCGGACGCAGTGAGCGAATCCGGCGTTCCGTGCAGCCGGCTCCGCCCGCCATCGACGAGGATGGTCTCGCCGGTGACGAAAGATCCGGCCCGCGAGGCGAGGAATATCACCGCGCCGGCAATGTCTTCCGGTTCGCCGATGCGGCCGAGGGGAATTTGCCTCGCACCGGCGGCCAGCCCGGCCTCGCCCATGTTCGCGGTCGAACTGAAGCTGCGGATCAGGCCTGGCGCAACGCAGTTCACGCGGATGCCGTCGGGTGCCATCAATTCGGCGAGATTCCACGCCAGGTGCGAAACGGCAGCCTTGGACACCGAGTAGGAGAGAATATCGGGCATCGGCCCGGCACCCGAAGCCGATCCGATCAGGATGATACTGCCACCGCCCCGCGCCGCGATCGCCTTCTGTACGCCGACGCATAGCTGCATATTATGATGGACATTTCCCGAGAGCATGCGGTCGAACACCTGAGGCGGGGTCTTGCCGGCCGGGCCGAACCAGGCAAGCACCGCCGCATTGGATACCAGCACATCGAGGCCCCCGAACAACTCCGGGGCAGCGGCAGTGAAGGCCTTTACGCTGTCGAGATCGGCAAGGTCGCAGGCCAGGCCATGGGCGATCACTGAACCGGCGCCGAATTCGCGGTTTAGCTCATCTGCGACACTGTCGCACTCCGCCTGCTTGCGACTGGAGACGATTACCTTCGCCCCGGCTGCAGCGAGTTCCTGGACGATTCCGCGGCCGATCCCCTTGGTCGATCCCGTGACGGCAATGACTTTTCCAGACACGTCAAACAGCAACATAAATCTCTCCAATAGTCTGTTTTTCATCAGCTTTTGTAGGAAGGGGGATACCGTAAATCGGCGACTAGACGGCCCACATCGTGCTCTACCGCATCAACACCAGTTCTTCGGCCATGCTCGGATGCAGCGCCACGGTGGCGTCGAAATCCGCCTTGGTCAGCCCCGCCCGGACTGCAATGGCCGCCGCCTGGAGGATTTCCGGCGCGTCCGGCCCGATCATGTGAATGCCCACGATCCGTCCGGTCACCGCCTCGGTTACCAGCTTGTAGAGGCCGCGCTCCATACGTTCGGCGAAGACGTTCTTCATCGGCCGGAAATCCGAAGTGAACACCTTGATGTTGCCGTAACGCTCGCGCGCCTGCCCTTCGGTCAGGCCGACGCCTGCGAGCGGGGGCTGCGAGAACACTGCGCTCGGCACGCAGGAATAATCAACCGTGTGCGGATTGCCGCCGAAAACGCTGTCGGCGAAGGCCTGGCCTTCCCGGATCGCTATCGGGGTCAGCTGCACCCGGTCGGTCACGTCGCCCACTGCGTAGATGCTGGGGCACGACGTCCGGCTGTTCTCATCGACCGGGATCTCGCCCCTGGCGCCCAGTGCGATACCGGCGGCTTCGAGGCCCAGCCCGTCCGTCTTCGGGCGCCGCCCGGTGGCGATCAGCACGGCATCGGCCTCGATCGGATCATGCTTGCCGATGCTTACCGCAAGGCAGCCGTTGCCCAGCCGCTCGACCCGGTTGATCGGGCAGTGGAAGCGATAGACGATCCCCCGCGCCATGGTGATCTGAAGCAGGCGATCGCGCAGGGCCTCGTCGTAGCCGCGCAGGATCTGGTTGGAGCGGTTGACCACCGTCACCTCGCAGCCGAGCGCGTTGAAAATGCCGGCGAATTCCATGGCGATGTAGCCCGCCCCCTGGATCACGATGCGACGCGGCAATTCGGCCAAGTGGAACACCTCGTTCGAGGTGATGCAGTGCTCCACGCCGTCGAACTCCGGCAGGACCGGCCAGGCGCCGACTGCGACGAGGATATACCTGGCGGTGACATCGCGCCCCGAAGCGAGCCGTACGGAGTTCGGCCCGGTAATCGTCGCCCGTTCGAGGAAGCGCTCGACCTTGTTGCTCTCGAGGGTGGTCGTATAGGCCGCATTGAGGCGATCTACGTCGCGCAGCACCGTGTCGCGCAGCGTCGCCCAGTCGAAGCTCATGCCCTCGACAGTCCAGCCATAATGGGCTGCATCCTGCAGTTCCTCGGCGAAGTGCGAACCGTAGACCAGCAGCTTCTTGGGCACGCAGCCGCGGATGACGCAGGTGCCGCCGATCCGGTACTCCTCGGCAATCGCGACCCGCGCGCCATGCGCCGATGCGACCCGGCTCGCGCGCACGCCGCCAGATCCCGCGCCAATTACGAAAAGATCATAGTCGAATTCCGCGGCCATCGCATGCTCCTGTGAGGAGGGGCGATATGGCAAGGGGATCGTGGGTTGGCCAGCGCGAAATGGGACGGCCTGGCGGGTCTACTGGCGATAGACGCGGCGGGAATAGGTCATCGTGTAGGTCGGCGTGTTGATGAACACGAGGCTCATGCGGATCGGATAGCTCAGCGATACGTCGAGGTAAGTCGCGCCGTTGGCAGTTCCGGAGCAGATCTGCGACGAATACTGGGTTCCCCCGCCCCCGACGACATCACCGGTGTATGTGGTGCAGCTGCCGCTGGTCGTGCTTGTCGTGGTGGAAGAGAGGGTGTTCATGCCGAAGCCGTTGGTGCGCAGCTTGTCGAACACCTGAGCCGTGGTCGGATAGGGGTAGACCGCGCCGTAGCGCGCGCCGACCTCAACCGCGTTGCGCACCCCGGCATAGGCAGTGAAGGCCATGCCGAACTGGATCACGCCGAACACTAGCACGGCCAGCGCCGGAACCGACATGGCGAACTGGATCGCCGGCGATCCCGCTTCGTCACGCGACAGACGGGTTAACAGGGAACGCAGAGCTGGCTTCACTGGATGCGCACCTCGGCATAGCCCCTGAGCGGGATTGTGTAGGGTGTGATGTCGGTCGTCACGATGGATTCGAACAGCCAGCTATAGGTGTCGGTGATCGTGACGGACGCGTAGCGGGCCGGGGTGCCGGTGGTGCAGGTCCCCGAATAGCTGAGCTGGCGCACGCCGGAACACTCGAGCCACAGATCGGCGGTCACCTGCCCGGCGCTGTCGGTCGTGGGCAGGCCATATGCGGTGGCACCCTCGTCATGGATGATCGTGGTGCTGAGCGCGACATTGGGCGACTTGTAGGCCAGGGCCATTTCCATGGTGCGCGCCGCCGCCTGCTGGATGCGGATCTGGCCAAGGAAGGCCAGCCCGAGATCCATCGCCCCGCAGAACAGCAGAACCAGCACCGGCAGGATCAGGCTCATCTCGACGATCGAGTTGCCGCTGCGGTCGCGCCACAGCGCACCGAGGCAGGAAGGAATGGCGCGTGCGCTCACCTCAGTTGACCAGCCTGACCTGGGTACCGGTGATAGAGCCGGAGCCATCGGCCGTGGGGCAGGTGTTCGAAATCTGGTTGCTCCCGGTGAAGGTCACCTGGCGCGCGACGATCTGGATGCAGTCGGTGCTCATCCCCGAGTTGCCGGTATAATCGACATACTGCTTCGGGAAGTAGATCGCGCCGCGCAGGAACGAGCTGGAATTGCCGCTGATCGTGTTGGTCGTGCCGGTAATGGCATTGCGATCCTGGTAGAACAGGATGCCCTTGTAGGTTCCGGAGCGCGGGGCACCGATATTGAGCGTGGCACCACCGTTGATGCTGGCCGTCGCAATGGTCGAGCCGACCGAGCCGTCGCTCGTCAGCAGGAACACGCATTCGTCGCAGTTGACCGTGGCCTGTGCGCCGATGTTGAAGCTCCCGCCGTTGATGATGTAAATCCCGTTCTGCAGGTTGGCGGTGCCCTGGATGTTCATGCTGGTGTAGCACTGGGTGGCCGGGTTGCCGTTGGTGTTGACCGACTTGGTCTTGTTGGAGCCGATATCGAGGCTCTGGTTGCAGCCGCTGGGCACGCTTGTCATCGGTACGCTGGCATAGGGATCGGCCTGGGCGATCGAATAGGGCTGCAGGGTCGTGCCGGTGGCATAGTTGTTCGATGCCGGGACGTTTCCGACCGCCGAGATCGGAGAGGCCACCACGTAGGAACTGCCGCCTGCGGCCACCGCACTGGAGCCTTGCGAATTGGTCGCCACGCCGCAGCCGAGGGTTGATGAGCTGTTGCCCCAGAAGGTCACTCCGGTGGCGGTGGTGGTCTCGAGCGAGATCACACAATACTGGCCGAATGAAACCGCAGCGCCCGTCGCCTCCGCCTGGATGACCGGGGTCGTCGCCATGAACATGTTGGAGAACGGCAGAGTGCGCGATGTCGATAGAATAACCCGCACGGCCTTGGCGTTGCCCGCGTAGGGGCCGGCCGTCGGCGGGGTTTCAATCGTCTTGGTCACGGTCGAGGTGATGTAAGAGTAGCGCGCGATCTCGGAGTTGACCGCAGCGGACGAATCGCTTCCCGCGGCCAGCGCATAGGCGCCGGAAATCGCCCCGGAATCGGCCATGCGCTGCAGCTGGCGCTTCCACAGCGTCCATTGCACCGTGTCGGTAGCCAGGCCGGCACCGCCCACCATCGCAAAGATAGCGAAGGCGGAGAGGATCATCGCATTGGCCGAAGTGTCCCGGTAAAGGGCCTTCATCTGGCGCAGAAACGCGAGCATTTTGCCTCCTGTCAGCGAAACGGAACCGGGCTGTGGCCAATCTCTTGGCGCAGCTTGGGTTTCCGCTCCCTTCCGAAGGCTGCTTAATCCCACCGTAAGGTTGCCAAACCCTTTATACCGGGGGAATTCCGCTAGGCATTGGTGCGCAGGTGTTAACGCCTCGGCCTGTTCTCAATCGCCAATGCCTGCTGCGCGCAGCAGCGCCTCGGTCGACGCATCGAAGCGGCTGCCACCCTGCTCGATCTGGTTGGCGATCTGTTTGCCGAGCTCCACGCCGAACTGGTCAAACGGATTGATCCCCAACAAGACCGCGTTGGCGAAGGTGCGGTGTTCGTGGAAAGCGATGAGCGCGCCGAGCGTGGCCGCGTTAAGCTCGTCGAGCAGGATCGTGGCGGAAGGCCGGTCACCGGGATAGGCGCGCGCGGGATCGTCGGCTGCCTTGCCTGCCATCAGCGCCGCGCCCTGGGCGAAGCAATTGGCGAGCAGGATGCGGTGGTGCGCAGGATCCAGCGCATCGCCGGGTTCCAGCGCGGCGATGAAATCGACCGGGACCACCACCGTGCCCTGGTGAAGCAACTGGAACACGGCATGCTGGCCGTCGGTCCCCACCCCGCCCCAGGTTACCGGCGCTGTCGGCCCGGAAACCGGCGCTCCGGTGGCTGTTACGGACTTGCCGTTGGATTCCATCTCCAACTGCTGGAGATAGCTCGGCAAGAGGGCCAGCCGCTCGTCATAGGCGAAGACCGCGCGGGTCTGGCAGCCGCGTAGCCGGGTATAGAGCTGGTCGGCAAAGGCGGCGCGCAGCGGCAGGTTGGCCGCGCCGTCCGTTTCAAGGAAGTGCCGGTCCATCGCGGCGGCGCCCTCGAGCATGGCCGCAAAATCATCCCATCCGATCGCGATCGCCACCGGGAAGCCGATAGAGGACCATAGCGAATAGCGTCCGCCGACCGATTCCTGGAACGGCAGGACCCGGGTCTCGTCGACGCCCCATTCAATGGCCTTTGCCGGCGCGGCCGTCAGGGCAACCACCCGGCCATAAGGATCGGCTTCGCCATTGTCGCGCAGCCAGTCCAGTGCCGAGGCGGCATTGGTCATGGTTTCGATCGTCGTGAAGGTCTTGGAGGCAACGGCGATCAGGGTCGTCGCCGGATTGCATGCGGCGAAGGCCTGCTCCAGCGCGCAGCCATCGATGTTGGAGACCACGTGGACATCGACCAGCGGGTTCTCGCGCGCCAGGGCATCGATCGCAAGGGCCGGGCCCAGGGCCGAACCACCGATGCCGATGTGGATCAGGTGACGCACCTCACCCAGGGCGCCGCCGTGGATCGCTTCCACCAGCATGTGCATCCGGGCGTGCAGCGAGGCGGCTTCCTCGACGCTGTCTTCCTTGCCGATCCCGCGCTGGGCCATGTGCTCCGCCGCGCGCCCTTCGGTGATGTTGACCGCCTCTCCCGCCACCAGCGCCTGCCGGCGATCGGCGAAACCGGCCGCTTCGGCCAGTTGCTCGAAAGCGGCCAGATGCGCGGGATCGAGGTGGGTCTTCGACCAGTCGAAGCGGATCGTTCCGCCCGGCAGGTCAAGGTTCGTCGCCAGCTGGTCCAGCCGGTCGCCCGCGGCGAACAGCTCGATCAGGCTGGGGCGCGGCAGCGCCGAAAGCCTGTTCCAGACGGGGGCAAGGCGATCACCCTGTGACTGCGTCATTCATGGAGCTCCATCGATTCCCTGATCGCCGTCGCTAGCCGACTGGGCAGCCGGCGCAAGGCGTGGTTTGACGACCCTGGCACCACCGGTGAACGAATTGGTGGCAACCTTGGGGCTGGCCCTGACCGACGGGCTCGACTATGCCCCTGCCTGTGCGCTTCTGCGCAGGACACGGAAAGCCTTTGCATGACCGACAATACGCCGGGCGCGGCTCCATCTTCCGCTCCGGAACCCGCCCCGACCAACCAAAGCCGGGAGGGCAGCCCTAAAGCGAAGAAAGAGGAAAACTTCTTTGTTTTCCTCGTCAAGCTGATCCTGATCGTGCTGGCCTTCCGCAGCTTCGTCTTCGCGCCGTTCAACATTCCAAGCGAATCGATGCTGCCCCGGCTGGAAAACGGTGACTACCTGCTCGCCTCCAAATGGTCCTACGGCTTCTCGCGCTATTCGCTGCCGATGTCGGTGCCGCTGATCCCGGGCCGCATCTTCGCCCGCCAGCCGGAGCGCGGCGACGTTGTGATCTTCAAGGCCCCGCCGTTCGACGATACCGACTATATCAAGCGGGTGATCGGCCTGCCGGGCGACCAGATCCAGATGATCGGGGGCGTCCTCCACATCAACGGCCAGGCTGTTCCCAAGGTCCGCGTGGCCGACGCCATCATTCCCGAGACCGGCAACACCCGCTGCTACCACCCGGCCTTCGCCCAGCGCGCGGCCGACGGCAGCCCGATCTGCCGCTATCCCCGCTTCCGCGAGACCCTGCCCAACGGGGTCAGCTATTTTGTGCTCGACTTCGGCCCCTATGCCTACCGTCCCGACCCCAACTTCGATCCTGACAATACCGGCGTCTACATCGTCCCCGACGGCCATTTCTTCGCCATGGGCGACAATCGCGACAACTCGATGGACAGCCGCTTTCCCGCCACGCCGGGCGGCGGGATCGGCATCGTCCCGCAGGAGAACCTCGTCGGCAAGGCCGCGATCATGATGTTCTCGACCGACGGATCGGCCTCATGGTTCAAGCCGTGGACCTGGTTCACCGCCACCCGCTGGAGCCGCATCGGGGGTACGTTCTGAGTGACTGCGCTTGCCGAGACGACGATTGCCTACCTTGAACGACTGACCGGGGCGAGGATCACTGACGAGGCGCTGTGGCGCGAGGCGCTGACCCACGGCTCGACCGGGGAGGCCCGCAATTACGAGCGGCTCGAATTCCTGGGCGACCGGGTGCTCGGCCTGGTGATCGCCGAATGGCTGCACGAGCGCGACACCGGCAACGAAGGAAAGCTTTCGCAGCGCCTCAACGCTTTGGTCAGCCGCAACAGCAACGCCAAGGTTGCGCGCGATATCGGCCTCGCTCCCCATATCCTGCTGGGCAAGCAGGCCCGCGACGACGGCGGGGCAAACAGCGACAATATCCTTGGCGACGTGGTCGAGGCCCTGCTCGGTGCCAGTTTCCTGACCCACGGCTTCGACCAGACGCGCGAGCTGGTCCGCAGGCTCTGGGCCGATGCGGTGGAAGGCCGGGTCGGCCAGTCCAAGCATCCCAAGTCGGCGCTGCAGGAATGGGCGGCGGGCAACCGCAAGCGTGTCCCCGAATACCGCATCGTCGAACGCACCGGCCCGGATCACGCCGCGCATTTCCGCGTTTCGGTCAGCGTCCACGGCGTGGGCGAAGTCGAAGCGGAGGGATCGAGCAAGCAGGAAGCCGAGACCGCCGCCGCTGCCCAGTTCCTGCAGAGGTTCGGATGACTGAAGGCCCAACCCGGCGCTGCGGCCTCGTCGCCGTCATCGGCGCGCCCAATGCGGGCAAGTCCACGCTGGTCAATGCGCTGGTCGGCCAGAAGGTCGCGATCGTCTCGGCCAAGGCGCAGACCACGCGGGC
>DASTGC010000121.1:0-2177 GCA_035719485.1 Novosphingobium sp. | reverse complement strand
AGGGCGAAAGTAAGGGCAAAGGCGAGGGCGGCCGCACGATCGTCCGCAGCGGCGTGGACTTCGTGCAACCGCCCGGGCTCGAGGCCGGGAGGTGGCCCCGGCCGAAGCTCGGAAGGGGGGCTGTTCCCCAGGATGGAAGGACCTTGCATCTGCGAATCACCCGATAATGTTCTTATTATGTTCCATCATGCGGGGATGTCCATAACCCCTTGGGGGACGAACCGTGCCGCTCGGCTGGCAATTCGCGCGGCACCCGGTTACGACAGTCCCATGGCAACCCATGCTCTTGATCAGGCTGACTCCGCCCCCGCCGTGCTGCCACGGCGGGCGCAGCGCTTCCGCGGCAAACGCGCCACGATCATCGCCGCTGCCAAGCTCGTGTTCTTCCAGGAAGGCTATGCCGGCGCCTCGATGGACCGGATCAAGGCCGAGGCGGGTGTGTCCAAGGCCACGATCTACAACCACTTCCGCTCCAAGGAGGAGCTCCTCCTCGCCGTCGTCGATGATGTGATCGTGCCCTACCTCGCCGAGTACCAGGCGGTGCTTGAGCATGAACAGCCCTTCCTAGACTGGCTGACCGCGACGGCGATCACCATGGTCCGCAAGGCCACGGCACCCGAAACCATTGCGCTTTCCCGGCTGATGATGGCCGAAGCCCTGCGCTTTCCGGAGCTCGGCCGGACCTATCTCCACATCACGATCGACAGCACCCTCGAACTCTACCGGCCCAAGTTCGAGCAGGCGGTTGCCGATGGGATCCTGCGCCCGGGCAATGTCTACCGGATGATGGAGCGCTTCATGGAAAGCTGCGCCACCCGTCCGCAGCGCGGGTTTCTCTATGCCGATCCCAACCCGCTGACCGCGGAGGAGATCGACGACCATGCCCGCGAGAGCGTGCAGTTCTTCCTCCACGGCTACGCCACCGGGCGCTAGGACCTGCCCGTCCGCCCTGGCGGCGCGGTCTCAGTCCAGCAGGGTTTCCCCCGGGGGGTGCGCCGCTCAAGCGCCCGCGGGATCCACCACGCCGAGCGCGGCGACGAGCGCGACCACGCCGATGGCGCAGCCCAGTTCGGCCGCCAGCGATAGCCGCAGGCGCCGCTCCGCCCCGGGGTCGCCCCGCTCCAGCGCCGGGGTCAGCCGCCAGCGATTGGCCGCGGCCAGTCCCAGCATGGCGGCAAACAGGCCGAGCTTGGCCACGAGCAGCCAGGTCCACGGCCCCGGCGGCGGCAGGCCCGGCCCGGCGATCAGCACGAGATTGGCAAGGCCGGTCACCGCAAGGACCGCCACGATCACCGTCCCCGTCGTGGCAAACCGCGCCAGCCGGGCAACCGCGGCTTCGGCCGACCCCTCGCCGAAACTGCCCGCAACGAAGCGCAGCAGGGCGGCCAGCCAGCAGGCTCCCGCCGCGAGATGGGCCACGTCGGCAATCCGGTGGACCAGCCCGGCCGTGCCCTCGCTCGCTCCGGCATGTCCGGTGAAGGCTGCGGTGGCGAGCGCGGCGAGGCCGGCAAGGCCCGGCAGCGCGAGCGGCACGCGCGGCCACAGGATTGTTGCCGCGAGGATAGCCAGCGCGGCGAGGCGGAAAGTCAGCACAATGCCCAGCGGGGTCGCCCCGGCGACAACCACGATGGTCTCGCGGTCAAGCTCGGCCACCGGCGTTGCGGCCATGGCGGAAACGCTAGCTACGACCCACCAGATCGAAGCCAGCCCGGCGAGGACGGCGACGACCCCCGTCACTCGCCGGGTGGCCGTGCTCACGGGCGCGACCCGAAGGGCCGTGAGCGCATAGAGCGGCAGGCCCGCCGCCGGCAGCAACAGGAGATAGACCAGCGCGCGGGCCGCAATCAGTCCATCCTGCTCCATGGCCGGCGGCTCCCGCCCGAGGGTTTAGCGGACCGAGAAGGTGTAGGAGCCTTCGACGCGGTGCTGGTCGGCGGCCACGGCATGCCACTTCAGCTCATAGGAACCGGCCGGCAGCGGGCGCGGCAGGGTGACCACGAGGTCCTTGCCGGCGGCCTTGGTGGTGAAGCCCCTGATCGGCATGGCGGCGTGGTTGGCCATGCCGGGCATGCCGGTCATGGTCAGCTCTACGCCCGAAAGCGGGCCGACAAGGGTTTCGGAGAACGACAGCTTGATCGCGGTCGGCTTCACCACGGCGGCATTGGCGGCCGGAGTGG
>DASTGC010000120.1:0-9186 GCA_035719485.1 Novosphingobium sp. | reverse complement strand
GCATCGGTGGGTCGCCATGCCACCCCCCCATCGGGCCACCGTGCCCGAGTTTGCTATCTGCGCGCTGGGCTTCATTCTGCTGACTACCGGGCTTGCGTTCAGCATCGAAGGGCCAGGGCTGCTAAGGCTGGTGCCGATCCCCAAGCGCAGCGCCTTCTTCCGCTCGGAAGACGCCTAACTCTCCCCGCTCAATCTCGCTCTCGACAGATGGGCGGCCCCGGGCGCAAACAGCGCGCGTGAGCGCAGCGCAAGACCGGGGTGGACGTCGTGGTCAGCAATGTCGGAAGCCCTGACCGCGTGGCGCGGATCGCCGGGCTCGAAATGCCCCGCAGTGCCCTTACGGGTTACCTGATCTCTCTCGCCCTGACAGTGCTGGTGACACTTGCAGGACTCGCAATCTTCGCCCGCGGCAATATCACCAACATTGGCCTGTTATACCTGCTGCCGGTCCTGGTGGCAGCGACCCGCTATGGTATGCGGACCGGCATCGTCACCGGCCTCGCCTGCTCGCTGGCCTACAATTTCTTCTTCATCCCGCCGACTCATACCTTCACGATCGATAATCCGCAGAATATCATCACCGTTCTGGTGCTGCTCGGCGTGGCCGTGGTCGGCAGCCAGCTGGCCTCGAAGGTGCGCGAACAGGCGCTACTGGCCCAGGCCAGCGCCGCCCAAAACAGCGCGCTGGCCGATTTCGCCCGGCAGCTTACCGGCGTCAGCACGGCCGACGCCCTGGCCCAGGCTCTCTGCGCCGAGATCAGCCGCCTGTTGTCGGTTAACGCGGTGCTGCTCAGGCCTGGAGAGGACGGCCTCTCTGTCCGCTCTGCCGCCCCGCCCGCGCCGGTTTTGGAAATGCTCGACATTGCGGCGGCGCGCTGGTGCTTCGACATGGGTCAAGCAGCCGGTCGGGGGTCCGATGCACTGACCGCATCGGAATGGCAGTTCTACCCCATCGGGGGAGCGAGCGGGGTGCTTGCCGTGATTGGCCTGTCGCGGTCGGACGCGCGCGAGCCGGTGAGCCCTGCACAACTCCCGCTCCTGGTGAGACTGATCGACCAGGCCGGACTTGCGATGGCGCGCATCGCACTCACCGAGGACATGGCCGCTCTCGCCCAGGCTCGTGAGCGGGACCGGTTGCGTCAGGCCCTGCTCTCGTCAGTCAGCCATGACCTGCGCACCCCGCTGACCACCATTCTCGGCACGCTCAATGACATGCGGGCGCAAGGCCCGGAGCAGGAAGTGCAATTGGCCGAAGCGCGAGCCGAGGCAGAACGGCTGCACCGCTTCGTAGACAACTTGCTGGACATGGCCCGGATCGAATCCGGCGCCCTTCACCAGAAGGTCGAACCGATCGACCTGTCGGAGGCAGTCGCCAGTGCCTTGCAGGACATGAAGCGGCCGCTCGCCGGACGGCAAGTGGACGTTGCGATCGCGTCGGACCTGCCGTTGGCGCTCGTAGACCCGCAGCTGTTCCACCATTGCCTGATCAACCTGATCGACAATGCCGCCAAACACGGCGGAAGCGCGGGCGGCATCGAAGTCGTGGCCCGACAGGCGGATGGCGCAATCGTGCTTTCCGTGGCGGATCGCGGCCCGGGCATTCCCCCCGGTGAGGCGCTCCGAATCTTCAATACGTTCATTCGGCTCGAGGGCTCGGACCGAACCGGCGGATCCGGTCTGGGTCTCGCCATCGTGAAGGGTTTCGCCGAAGCCATGGGGCTTTCCGTGTCAGCGGAGAACCGGGAAGACGGACCCGGAGCGGTCTTTGCCATCCGCTTCGGCCCGGAAAAGATGAAAGAGGTGCCCACAGCATGACCGTTCCGGTTTGCGTCCTCGTGGTCGATGATGAGCCGGCGATCCGCAGGCTGCTGCGCGCCAGCCTCGACCGCTCCGGCTACCGCGTGGTGGAAGCCGGCACCGCGCGCGAGACCACTTCGGCCTTGCATATCGACAAGCCGGATCTGGTGCTGCTGGATCTCGGCCTGCCTGATCGTGACGGGCTGGAGCTCATTCCGCTGATCAAGTCTGCGGGGGCGGCCACGATCGTCGTTTCCGCGCGCGATGCCACCGAGCAAAAGGTCGCGGCACTCGACCTTGGGGCTGACGACTATGTCTCCAAGCCGTTCGACAGCGAAGAAGTGCTGGCGCGAATTCGCGTCGCCCTGCGTCACCGGTTAGCCGGCGAAGCGGAATCACCCCTCGTCCAATGTGGCCCGGTCGAGATCGACCTTGCTGCGCGGATGGTTCGGCGCGGCGGCGTGGAAGTGCACCTGACGCCGCGCGAATACGGCTTCCTCGCCGAACTCGCGAAGTCGCCGGGTCGGGTGGTCACCCACGCCCAGCTGCTGCGTGCCATATGGGGACCCGGGCACGAAACCGACGTAGAATACCTGCGCGTGGCGGCGCGGAGTATTCGACGCAAGCTGGAGGACGATCCGGGCCGGCCCATCCTGTTCCGCAACGAACCCGGCGTGGGCTACCGGCTACTGCCGGGCTGACGATGGTTCGGCTGGTCCGCGTCAGTCCGCCACGAAGCCTTCCCATGTCGCCATGTAGTCGATGAAATGCTCGCCGAGCCCTTCCGCATGCAAATGGGCGCGGCTGACGGGCAGGGAAACGCTCGTGAAAGACGGATTTGCTGACAGCCGCCGGGGGAAATCGTGGTGGAGGATCGCGCCTCGCCCGATCAGTACGAAATCTGCTCCGCGCCGCAGACATTCCACAACGCTTGGCCCACTGGTCAGCTTGCCGGCAACGCCCAGCCGGGTGTTGCCGCGCGGAAGCTCGGTAAACCAATCCATGATCGCACGCCCTTTGAAGCGTGCGTCCTCCGGCTCCTTGAACGTGTCCCAGCACGAAAGGTCGATATAGTCCGCCATCCCGCTGTGCATCAGCTCGTGGACAAGGGAACGGGCTTCCCCGAAATCGATCCCATAACGCTCGGGGGAGAGACGGACGCCGATCTGGAAATCCGGCCGGCAACGCGCGCGCAGGCCCGACAGGATCTCCCAGATGATCCGGGCGCGGCCTTCGGCCGAACCGCCGTAGCAATCGGTCCGCCGGTTGCGCTGGGTGTCGAGAAACTCGCACAGGAGGTAGCCGTGCGCCCCGTGCACCTCCACGCCGTCGAAACCCGCCGCTTCTGCCCGCAGCCCTGCCAGGATGAAGTCCTCTACCACCTGCTGGACCTCGCCCGTCGAAAGGCCGCGGACCCCTGCATCGGTGTCATCGCAGACTCCCACCGGATCCTGGCCGATCAGCTCACGTTTCGAACGCCAGCCCGAGTGCATGATCTGTACGGCGCTTAGCGCTCCGGCTCGTCGCAGGATGGCGGCAAGTTGTTCAAGTCCCGGCAAGTGGATATCGGAATGTATCCCGAGCTGGCGCGGGTAGCCCTTGCCGAGTGGATGAACCGTCGCCCCGCAGGTCATCACCATGCCGAAACCGCTTTCCGCTCTCAGGCGAAGGAAAGTGAGTTCGTCGGCAGACAGGGTTCCGTCGTCGTTGCTCTGGAGGTTGGTCAGCGGCGCCAGTGCCAGGCGATTCCGCATGGGTGCTCCCCTGGCGAAATCGAGGCTTTGACTGAACTGCTGAGGGGCTTGTCGGGACAAGGCTTCTACCGCAGACTCAACCACCCCTGACCACCTCGATGGAGTCCACCATGTAAAATCGGACACTGCCTGGATCGATGAAGCGGGCTTCGTCCTCCTTGATCAATCCGAGTGCCTTCACCTCGAAGAAATTACCGAAGAAAGCCGCGGCACTCTCATCACTTTCAAAGATTATTTCGGTCAGGCAATCAAACTCCGGATCCCGCGTAACCGCTCTGCCATCGCCGACCAGGCTGAGTAGCGGATGGTTCGTGTTGACGAAATTCCGAATGTGTATCCTCCGGCTGTTGTCCGAGGGGGGGAGTATCCTCGACACGTTCACCAGATGATGCTCATTGTAATACGCAATGAACTCATCGAGCGGCATGCCCTGCCTGCGTTTCATTGTGATGATCAGTTTGGGCATGATTCCTCAGTGTGGTTTGGCAAGTGCAGGTTGGCTACGGCCGCCGCGCTATACATCGTTCAGTGTTAAATGCGGAAATCGTGATTGAAGGGTTTGCCTGAAGCCTTGTTTCCATGGTGTCCGCTCATGACCTGCGATGACAATCCGCTTGGCCGGATCCTGGATGCTGTGAGGGAACGGGAACTTTTCGACCTGTACGAACCGAGGCTCCTTGCCGACAAGTCGCCCGACGTAATCGAATACCTCACGCCAATCGAGCGGATGGTCCGCGCACCAGTTGACCACCGTCGCCGGTACAGATGCAACGCCGAGGCACGGCTCGACCCAAAACGGAATATCGTCGATATAATCGGCCGAGGAATAGTAATTGCCGGTTGTCGGCACCGGCACTTCACCGGTCTCCAGAAACTGCGTGATGACGTGTTCGAACACGTTCATCTCGGGGTGAGTGCCACCATACTGGATGTTCTGCCGGCAAATCACCGTCGGTATATCAAGCATTACGGCGGCGGCGCGGACAGCGCCCTCGCCCGCAAGCTTAGAGACACCATAAGCTGAACCGATCCCGGCCCCGAGATCGGATTCCTCCGTATAGACGTGCCGGGGATCGGTCGAATAGGCGTGAACGCTGACGGTCGAGACGTGCAGGAAAGCCTTGGCCTTGCGGCATTGGCTCATCAGCCGCACCGGGGCCTCGCAATTGTGGACGATCCCTTCGTCGGTTGTGCGCGGGCTGATCAAAGCCGCAATATTGAGGACGTAGTCGAAATCGTCCGGCACATGGTCGAGCGGCCCCGCCATGTCTCCCTTGATCGGCCTTACCCCCAACCCCTCGGCTTCCTCCCAGGCGCCCTTTCGACTGTAGCGCGCCAGCCCCCACATCTCACATTTCGGGGCGAAGTGAGCGGCGATCGCCGCACCGATCTTGCCAGTCAGCCCGGTAACCAGCACCTTCTTGCCTTCAAGCACCATCATTCTCCTGCCTGATTGGGCATGTCTTGACCACCTGGCTCAAGTGTTCTTCGCCAGCAGTTGCGGACAGATGCGCTCGAGCAGTTCCCGCACCCCGGTTTGCCAGCCGGTGGGCAAGGGACCAGCCACCGAACGGCGGAGTGCCGGATCCTGCACCCGGCTGGCTCCGGACAGATTCGGATCGGCCACATAGCGGGGGGACTTCCCGATCAGGGTTCCAGCGAAGTCCAGCAATTCGCGCCATTCAACCACCTCGTCTCCGCCCCAATTGAGCACGCGCGGCGGATTGGAAGCCAGTCGGAACGAGGGCTCCAGCAGGTCGAAGATGTCATCGATATACAGCGGCGAGACATACATCGGGCCGTCCGGCGGGACCGGGATATCCTCACCGGCGACAAGACGCGCGATCGCGCCATCGATCAGGCCCTGCCCGCACCCGCTGCCATAGATCAAATTGGCGCGGCAGATGATCGCCGGAATCCCGTAGACAATGCTGCCAGCGCGCACGGCGGCCTCGCCCGTGACCTTCGTAGGCGCATATTGCCCGCCATAGTTGCTGCCGATGTCGTCCGTCTCCATGAACGCATGGGCTGGATCGGCAGCAGGCTTGTAGACGAAGGCGCTGGAGAGAAAGAGGAATGCACGCGCCTTGCGGCAATGCTGCATTACCCGTGCAACGCCCTCGCAGTTTGCAGCCAGCCCCTCTGCAGCGGTGGCAGGGGCAGTAGCTTCCGCCAGGTGGATGACCAGGTCGAAATCACTGGGGAATGGAGGCAGTTCGCCCCTGCTGATATCGGCCTGCACCGGATTTACGCCGAGGGCGATTGCCTGTTCCAGAGATCCGGGCCGGCTGTAGCGCGACAGCCCCCAAACCTCGGAGACCTTGGCCAGCCTCTCCGCCAGCACCAGTCCGACCCGACCGGTGTTTCCCGTGATCAAAATCTTTCTGGCCTCGCCAATCACCCCTGCTCTCCCGGCAATGTGCTTTACGATTTCGCACTTCGCGTCAGGTTTGTCCACGTCGTGCCAAAGCGTCAGCCTGCGCCATCAAACCCCTCACGGCCGCCTGAGCTGTACGGGCACGCCGCAGAACACAGCATTGCCCGAAAGGCTGTCAACAACGGCATCGTCAGTCAATTCATTGGCGCTGGCGCCCGGGCGACTGGCGGCCGTGCGCAGCGCTGCCCCGGCTTTGTCGTGACCCCAGCCATGCGGCACCGAGATTACGCCGGGCATGATGTCCTTGCAGGCCTCGACCGGCAGCGTAATGGCGCCCACGCGCGAGACTATCTCGACTTCGTCACCCCCTGTCAGCCCGCGGCTCGCGAGTTCGGTCGGATTAACCAAGGCCGTGCAGCGGTTGGGTCCCTTGCTCAGTCGGCCGCTGTTGGCCATCCAGCTGTTGTTGCTACGCAGGTGCCGCCGCCCGATCAGAAGCAATTTGTCGTCGGCTGGTTCCGGCCTTCGCTCCGCCAGCTTAGCCAGTTCGGCACAGAACGGCTCGGGCGCGCAATCGAGCGTCTTGTCGGTCGTTTGCAGGCGCCCGGGCAGGCGACCGGCACTGAGGGGACCGAGGTCAACCCCGGAAGGGTGGCGTGACAGCTGCTCCAGCGAGAGCGCATGGGGGCCAGAGCGGAGCATGTCGTCCAGTTGTTCGGGCGGAGTCTTGGCCTTGACCGGCTCTCCCGAGACAGCCTCGGCGAGGGCGCGAATAATCTGCCAGTCAAGCAGGCCGTCGCTCGGCGGCTCGAACATCGGCTTCGAGTAGTTGGCAAAATTGCGCACGGCCAACGGCAGGATCATCATACCGTAGCCATCCCGCTCCAGCGGTCCGACGGGAGGAAGGATATAATGCGCCAGCCGGCTGGTCTCGTTGCGATAAATGTCGACGGAAACCAGCAGGTCAAGGTCGCGCAGCGCTGCTTCCAGCCGCCTTCCATTGGGGAAGGACAGGACGGGGTTGCCGGCAAGCACGAACAGCGCCCTGATTTGCCCTGGACCCGGCGTCTCGATCTCGTCGGCGAGCGTGGCCACGGGAATTTCGCCCATCACCTCCGGCAGGCCACGCACGCGGGAGCGCCAGCGGCCGCTGGCACCACCGGCGCCGGATACCTGGTCTACCGCAGGAGTCGAGAACATCACCCCGCCTTCACGGTCCAACTGCCCCGCGATCACATTGATCACCGCAATCAGCCATGCATTCAGGGTGCCAAATTCCTGAACCGAAATGCCGAGCCGACCATAAAATGCCGCCGGCCCCTGCAACATGCGATCCGCCAGCCAGGCGATGTCGGCCAGGTTCGACCCGCAGATTTCCGCGCAGGCCTCCGCCGAAAACGGTTCGATCACAGCGCGGAGACGTTCGAGGCCGCGCACATAGGTTGCCGGCTCCGGACACCGGGGATGGGCAAACAGTTGCTTGATCAGCAGCACGAGAAACCACGGGTCCGTAGCCGGTCTCACGAAAATGTGGCGATCGGCGATCTTGCCGGTCTCCGTCAGCCGCGGGTCGATCGTCACCAGTTGGCCGCCGCGCTCGCGCAGGGCCCTCGCCCGCGCCCGGAAATCCGGAACAGTCCAGAGGCTGCCATTGGAGACCACCGGGTTTCCACCCATGATGATCATCGTCCCGGTACGGTCGATATCGGGAACGGGAAACAGGGCAGCGTGGCCATAGAGGGCGAAATTGACCAGCATGGATGGCATCTGGTCCATCGTCGCGGCAGATACCATGAAGCGCGCCTGGAGTGCCGATTTGAGATGCCTGGCACTGAGGGCATTGCCATAGTGATGCGACAGCGGATTGCCGCGGAACAGGGTGGCCGAATGCGGATGGCGAAGCAGGATCTCACGCGTTCGCTCCCCGATCTCGGCAAAGGCGCGATCCCAGCCGATTTCCTCCCATCCTGTCGCCGTTCGCTTCAGCGGGCGGCGCAGGCGATCTGGGTCATCTTGGATATCCTGGATGGCGACGGCCTTGGGGCAAATGTGGCCGCGCGAGAGCGGATTGTCGCTATCGCCCTTGATCGAGACGATCCGCCTGTCCTCGGCTTCGATGACGATGCCGCAGCTCGCTTCGCAAAGGTGACAGGTGCGGCGATGAACAGTCAGCATTGCTGCAACTGCCCTACAGGTACCGCTGGGTTCACTTCGTCCTTGTCATCCGTGTCCCTGTCATCGCGGCGAGAACGGACCGGCTGGGCCAGCAGGTCGAGCAGGGCCGCGTTGAAGGCCTCCGGTTGTTCGCCCATCGACCAGTGACCGCAATCGGCGATGACGCGCAAGCCGGCATCTGGCTGCAGGCGCCGGACCACATCGTGGTGGAGCTCCGGTCCGGGGTGGGTGAAATCATGATCGGCCCAGATCAGGTCGACCGGAGCGCCCGCCTGCTCCAATGCCCTGACGAGTCCATCGGGCACAACCTTCATGGCTGTCCTGCTGCGCATGCGGGGGGCACCGAACATGTTCATCGCGATCGCGCCGTCATCGATCCGCGCTGCGTCATGGAACATGAACATTGCCAGGTTGCACCGGTTTGCTTCTCGCAGAGCCTCACCCGTGAGCCCTCGAACCGAGCAGAATTCGGGAACGTACCAAGGCGGGCCCAAGCCGCCGGAGCCGACAAGAATTAGCCGACGAACAAGATGGGGCGCCAACGCATCGAGGCGTGCCATGATCAGCGCCCCTGCCGAAAATGCCGCCACATCGACCCGCTCCGTACCGGGCACCAACTGCCTGATGCCATTCGCCAAGGCCAGGGCGTGGCCATCGACATCGTCGAGCGGAAGGAGTTCGTCGGAATCGCCGTAACCGGGCAGATCGCAGACCAGCAGGCGGCGATGGCGCGACAACCCGGCGACGTTTTTCTGCCATTGCAGCCAAGAGCCATGTCCGCCGTGGACCAGCACCAGCGGCTCGCCTTCGCCCCAGATGTGCCAGGCCATCGAGCCGGCGTCGCAGCCGGTCCGTTGATCGTAAGCGGTGCGGACTTGGTCGGCCCGCGCCTTGAGTTCAGCAAGGCCGGAGGGAAGCTGGAAAGGACGAGCCATCTAATGATCATGGGCCAACCAGGCCGGAGGAACAAGGCATTCACGGCCAAACACCGGATCGTCCGGTCAAACAAACGTCCCCGCGGACGGTTGACCTTCCTGCCGAACGGCCCGATATGCGCCCGCACTCCGCTGCTGGTCCGGCATG
>DASTGC010000119.1:0-4747 GCA_035719485.1 Novosphingobium sp. | reverse complement strand
GAGGCGCAGGCGACGATGCTGTCGAGCAGGCTGGCCTCGGTGAAGCGGTACTGGAAGAAATGCGGGCAGACGAGCCTGTCGCCATGCGTGCCCGACGCGTGGTGGAAATCGTTGTCCGAGCCAAGGCGGGCGTAGCGGATGGACCCGGGGCCAGCCACCCGGTGGAGTGCGACTGCCTCTGGCGAGGGCGCGGCGAGCGCGTCCAGCCGGTCGCCAAAGTCGAGCGGGTTGCTGTCCTCCCACGGGTCGGGCCCGAGGCCGGAGAGCAGCCATGCGACCCCGATCACCAGCGGCAGGGCGAGGACCGGGCGATCGCGCAACAGGCGCGGAACGACCGCGGAGGCGGCCAGGGCAAGGAAGATATGCAGAACGGCAAGGTGGGCGCACCAGATGGCAGTGAAACCGACGATCGCCAACGACACCGGGTAGATGGCAAGGCTGGCCGCAAGGAAGGCCCGGCGGGGATCCTCGGGCGAAGTGCGCAGGAAGTCCCATGCGAGAAAGGCACAGGCGAGGACCGATATCGCAAGGGCCCGCTTGCCGAAATAGAGCGCGGTGAGCACGTGATAGCGCAGGTTGTCGAACATGCCACGCGCGACGAACACGTTGCTGTGAGCGTAGAGCAGGTTGGCGCGCTGGCTGGCGAGGTAGCCCGGCAGTTCCCCCCGGGCGAACAGGGCCAGCAGGATAGCCGCGGAAAGCGCGGTGCAGGCCAGCGCAAATGCGAGCAGGAATGAGGCCCCTTCCCTGCCTTCCCGGCGCTGCGCAAGGCTGTGAACGACGACGAATGCGAGCGCGATCGGGGCGTAGATCAGCTTGGTGAACAGCAGGGTGGCAAGGGCAATCCCGGCGATGATGGGTCGCCCGCTGATGGCCAGCCAGATCGTCAGCAGCGAGAGGAATATCCCGGGTGGAATGGAGCCGCCAAGGTCGTAGAGCGGCCCGGTCAGCACGAAGGCCATGCCGACAAGGACCAGCCGGCTGGCCCATTGCGATGCGGAAAAGAGGCGCCGCGCCAGTGCCGCGGTGATCGTCGCGGAACCGAACACGCAGACCAGTTCGAACCCGTATTCCGCCAGGGGGCCGAGCAGGCGCTGCGCGGCGACGGCATAGTAGAACAGCGGATCCTTGTTATCGATCACATCGACATAGAGGCGATCGCCAGCCAGCATCCGCTCGGCCACGGACTGGTAGATCGACCGGTCCGACACAGGCTCGGGCACCAGCCGGGTGGTAAAGAACAGCAGGAAGACCGGAACGAGGAGCCAGTCCGGCCATTTGTCCAGCAACGCCGCGCGGAATTTCATCGTGCCGTCTTTCCCCGGATGTGCGGCCTGCGCCACCAAAATCGGACGGTGCGGCAGGTCTCGGCGGAATTCTCCCCGCCGCCGGTCAGGATACGAAGCGGGAGCGGAACGTTTCGGCTGACGAGTAGGGGGTAGCGGCGACTTTCGATCTCCTGACAGGAGTCCGGCATTGGCCCAGAGCGAACTGTTTTCGACCTACCTGCGGAAATTCGACGAACGGCGACAGGCCGAGATGTCGCTGGAGGATTACCTTGTCGGATGCCGCAAGGATCCGCTGATGTATGCCTCGGCACCCGAGCGGCTGCTTGCCGCCATCGGCGAGGCGCAGACCATCGACACGGCGCAGGACCAGCGGCTCGGGCGGATCTTCATGAACCGGACAATCCGGGTCTATCCGAGTTTCGCCAACTTCTACGGCATGGAGCAGACGATCGAGCAGATCGTCAGCTTCCTGCGCCATGCGTCGCAGGGGCTCGAGGAGCGCAAGCAGATTCTTTACCTCCTGGGGCCGGTCGGCGGGGGCAAGTCGTCGCTGGCCGAGCGGCTGAAGGCGCTGATGGAGCTCCATCCGATCTACGCCCTGAAGGCAGGCGACGAGATCAGCCCGATCTTCGAGAGCCCGCTCTCGCTGTTCAACGCCGAGGACCACGGCGCCATGCTGGAGGACAACTATGGCGTCCCTCGGCGCCGGCTGACCGGCCTTGTCAGTCCGTGGTGCCGCAAGCGGCTGGATGAGTTCAGCGGCGACATATCGCGCTTCAGCGTAGTGCGGCTGATGCCTTCCCGCATGCGCCAGATTGCAGTCGCCAAGACCGAGCCCGGCGACGAGAACAACCAGGACATTTCCTCGCTGGTCGGCAAGGTCGACATCCGCAAGCTGGAGATGCTCTCGCAGAACGATCCCGATGCCTATTCGTATTCGGGCGGGCTCAACCGGGCGAACCAGGGGATCCTGGAATTCGTCGAGATGTTCAAGGCGCCGATCAAGATGCTCCACCCGCTGCTGACGGCAACGCAGGAGGGCAATTACATCGGCACCGAGAACATCGGCGCCATTCCCTTCACCGGGATCGTCATGGCCCACTCGAACGAGACCGAGTGGCAGAACTTCAAGAACAACCGCAACAACGAGGCCTTCATCGACCGGATCTTCGTGATCAAGGTGCCCTACAGCCTGCGCGCGACGGAGGAGCGGCTGGTCTACGAGAAGCTGCTGCGCGAATCCGACCTCGCCTCGGCCCCTTGCGCGCCGGGCACGCTCGACATGCTGGCGCGCTTCTCGGTCCTCTCGCGGCTGCGCGAGCACGAGAACTCCAACCTCTATTCCAAGATGCGGGTCTATGACGGCGAGATGCTGCGCGAGATCGACCCCCGCGCGCGGAGCATCCAGGAATACCGCGATGCCGCCGGGGTGGACGAAGGCATGGCCGGCGTTTCGACCCGGTTTGCCTTCAAGGCGCTTTCCGCCACGTTCAACCACGACCCGACCGAGATCGCCGCCGACCCGGTGCACCTGATGTACGTGCTCGAGCGGATGGTCCGCCAGGAGCAGTTCCCCGCCGACAGCGAGGCGCGCTACCTCGAATTCATCAAGGGCGAACTCGCCCCGCGCTATGCCGAGTTCATCGGCAACGAGATCCAGAAGGCCTATCTCGAAAGCTACCACGACTACGGCCAGAACCTGTTCGACCGCTATGTTGCCTATGCCGACGCCTGGATCGAGGACCTCGACTTCAAGGACCCGGACACCGGCCAGCTGCTCAACCGCGAGGTGATCGACCGCGAGCTGTCGAAGACGGAGAAGCCGGCGGGCATCGCCAACCCCAAGGACTTCCGCAACGAGGTGGTGAAATTTGCCCTGCGAATGAGGGCCAGCAATGAAGGGCGCAATCCTTCGTGGACATCCTACGAGAAGATCCGCGAGGTGATCGAGAAGCGGATGTTCAGCCAGGTGGAGGACCTGCTGCCGGTGATCAGCTTCGGGTCGCAGAAGGATGGCGAGACCGCGCGCAAGCACAGCGAGTTCGTCGAACGGATGGTGGTGCGCGGCTATACCGAGCGGCAGGTGCGGCGGCTGGTCGAGTGGTACATCCGGGTCAAGCAGGCAGGGTGAGGAGAACGGCACACTGGCCATGCACATCATCGATCGCCGCCTCAATCCGGGAGGCCGCAGCCTCGTCAACCGGCAGCGTTTCCTGCGCCGCGCGCGCGGGGCGATCCAGCGGGCGGTGCGGGCCAGCCTGAAGGACCGCTCGATCAAGGATGTCGGCAAGGAGGGCGAGATCGCCATCCCGGGCCGCGGTATCGCCGAGCCCACTCTCCACCGCTCCGCCCGCGGCGGCGACCGCGAGCGCGTGCTCCCGGGCAACCGCGACTACCTCGAGGGCGACCGGATCAAGCGGCCCGAAGTCAGCAGCGGCGGCGGCGGATCGGGGGCCGGCAAAGGCCAGGGCGAAGACCAGTTCAGCTTTGTCCTCTCACGCGAGGAATTCCTCGAGCTGTTTCTCGACGACCTCGAATTGCCCGACCTCGCCAAGCGGCGGCTGGTGGGCGAGGATTCCGCCGAACTGCGCCGCGCCGGCTACACCACGGTGGGCTCTCCCGCCAACCTCTCGGTCCCGCGGACCATGCAGAAGGCGCTCTCGCGCAGGTTGGCACTGCGGCGGCCGGGGCGGGCAGAGATGGAGCGGCTGGAGACGGAGATCGCGCTGGCGGAGAGCAGCGGAGAGCCGGACCGGCTTGATGCGCTGCGCGGCGAACTGGAGCAGCTGCGCCGCCGCCGGGCACTGATTTCGTGGATCGATCCGGTCGACCTGCGCTACCGCCGGTTTGCCCCGGTGCCCCGGCCCACGGCCCAGGCGGTGATGTTTTGCCTGATGGACGTTTCCGGCTCGATGACCGAGCACATGAAGGACCTTGCCAAGCGCTTCTTCGCCCTGCTGCACCTGTTCCTGACCCGCTCCTACAAACATGTCGACCTGGTGTTCATCCACCACACCGACCATGCCGCCGAGGTTGACGAGGAGACCTTCTTCCATAGCCGGGTGAGCGGCGGGACGCTCGTCTCCAGCGCGCTTGACGAACTGGTCCGGGTGGTCGTCGCCCGCTACCGCCCGGAGGACTGGAACATCTACGTGGCCCAGGCCTCCGACGGCGACAACTTCACCCGCGACAACGCGCGGACGGTGGAATTGCTGGAGCAGGCGATCCTGCCGCTCTGCCAATATTACGCTTACATCGAGGTTGGTGCCGAGGACCCGTCGTTCCCCGGCTCTACGGGTGCCGCTCCAAGCACGCTATGGCCGGACCTCGAGCCGCTGGCCGCCGCCTGTCCGCGCTTCGCCATGCGCAAGGTCCACCACCGGCGCGAAATCTATCCGGTGCTGCACGAGCTGTTCCGCAAACGCGGCGCGGGCGAGGCGCTGGGCGGATGATCCGGC
>DASTGC010000118.1:0-15329 GCA_035719485.1 Novosphingobium sp. | reverse complement strand
CCCGGCGGGCTCGGCGTCTTCGAGGGCGTGGTCGTGGCCGGCCTGCATCGCTTGGGTCCGCCGGCGACGATCGCCGGCGCCCTGCTGGCCTATCGCGCGATCTACTACCTTCTGCCTCTGGCCGCTGTCCTGCTGCTCAATGCGGTGGCGGGACTGCGCGCCGGGGGTGCCCGCTTGCGTCCGGTCCTCGCCGCGCTGCGGCTGGTCCTGTACGAAGTAGCCCCGCCGCTGATGGGTGCGCTCGCCTTTGCGGGCGGGCTGGTGCTCTTGCTGTCGGGCGCCGTTCCTGCCGCGCACGGGCGGATGCACGTGCTGGTCCGCCTTCTCCCGCTTCCGTTCATCGAAGCGTCCCACCTCTCCGCCAGCCTGGTCGGCACGGCCCTGCTGCTGGTCGCTCCCTCGCTGGCCGACCGGCTTGAAAGTGGCCTGCGCGCGGCCCGGCTGCTGTTCATGCTTGGCGCCGCCTTCTCGCTCGCCAAGGGCCTCGATTTCGAGGAAGCCGTGGTGATGCTGACGCTGGTCGGCTTTCTGCAGTTGTCGGCGCCGGCCTTCTACCGCCGCACGGCGGAGGCCTTTTCCTCCACCAGCAAGGGCTGGCTCATCGCCGCCGCGGCGGCGCTGGCGATTTCGGCGCTCAGCGGAATCCACGCCTACCGCCACGTGCCCTACGACAATGACCTGTGGTGGGAATTCGCGCTGCGGGGCGATGCGCCCCGGTTCCTGCGGGCCAGTTTCGCCGCGGGCATCCTGCTCGCCGCCTACGCGTGGGCGCGCCTGCTGCGGGGCCCCGCTCCGCCCGCTGCCCTGCGCGCGCTGCCACCCGAGGTTTTCGCCCGCGCCGCTGCCGTTTCGCCGCGCAGCGATGCCGCCCTGGCGCTGACCGGAGACAAGCACTTCCTCGTCCACCCGGCCGGGGATGCCTTCATCATGGTCGGCGTGCGGGGCCGCACCTGGTCGGTGATGGGCGATCCGGTCGGCCCGCGCGAGCGCTGGGCCGATCTCGCCTGGGAACTGCGCCGCCACGCCGATGCCGCCCACGCGCGGCTGTGCCTCTATCAGCTTTCCGCCGAGATGCTCCCGCTGGCGATCGAACTGGGCCTCAAGCCGATCAAGTATGGCGAGGAGGCGATCATCGCTCCGGGCGGCTTTACCCTCGAGGGATCCCGGATGAAGTCGCTGCGCGGCAGCTGCGGGCGCGCGGCGCGTGAAGGTCTCGCCGTGCGGATCATCCCATCGGGCGAGGTGGCGCACTGGCTCCCGCGGCTTGCCAAGGTGTCGGACGAATGGCTGGTTCACCGCCGTGCGCAGGAAAAGTCGTTCAGCCTGGGCCACTTCAGCGAAGATTACCTGTGCCGCTCGGACATCGCCGTGGTTGTGCGGGGCGATGCTCCGGACCTGCCGCTGGCCTTCGCCAACCTCTGGCGGTCGGGCGACGGGGCCGAGCTCTCGGTCGATCTCATGCGCCATGCCGCCGGCGCGCCCCCCGGAACCATGGACCTGCTGTTCACCGAGCTGGTCCGCCTCGCCGGCCGGGAGGGCTGCAGTCGCTTCAACCTCGGCCTTGCGCCGCTGTCCGGCGTTCGCGGGGGCAGCCTCGCCCCGGGCTGGGCCCGCCTGACCAGCTTCGCCTTCGCGCTGGATATCGGCACCTTCGGGCTCCAGGGCCTGCGCCGCTACAAGGACAAGTTCGCGCCCGAGTGGCAGCCCCGCTTCATTGCCGTCCCGCCAGGCATCCCCGGCATCCGGGCCCTGGTCGATCTCGTCAGCCTGATCTCGTCCGAACCGCCGCCCGGTCGCCGCCATCGCCCGCGCTTCCCCACCGGCCCGGCCTGTGCCATGCATGAGTTCCCCGTCGCCGCTGGCAACACGCGCGGCGGGCTCATTGCAACGACGGACGGGAAATGTCGGGCCGGATACTCCTGATCGAAGACGACCCTCGCCTCGCCGATTACATCGCGGGCGGGTTGGAGGAGCAGAATTACACCGTTGATCGCGCCGAAAACGGCCGCGACGGCCTGTTTCTCGCGACCGACTCCGCTTACGATTGCGTCATCCTCGATCGCATGATCCCCGGCATGGACGGCCTCGCCGTCCTGCGCGCGCTGCGTGCCGCCGAGGTGACGGTCCCGGTAATCGTGCTGTCGGCGCTGGGCGATACCGATGCCCGGATCGAAGGGCTAACCGCCGGGGCGGACGATTATCTCGCCAAGCCGTTTTCCTTTGCCGAGCTGCTGGCCCGCATCCAGGCCATCCGCCGGCGCGGCAGCGGCGGGCAGGCCGAGCAGCCGGTCCTGCGCTGCGCCGATCTCGAGCTCGATCGCCTCGCGCGCCAGGTCCGCCGCGGCAAGCGCCGCATTGCCATGCAGCCGCGCGAGTTCCGCCTGCTCGAATACCTGATGATGCACCAGGGCGAGGTGGTGACGCGCACCATGCTGCTCGAGGCAGTGTGGGACTATCATTTCGATCCCGGCACCAACGTGGTGGATGTCCACATCAGCCGCCTCAGGCGCAAGATCGACGATGGCGAGGGCAGCTCGCTGCTCCATACCGTGCGAGGCGCCGGCTATCGTCTCGCCGCGGAAGCGGACTGAGCCCCGGCTTGTCCCGCCTGCTCACATCTACGGTGGCCCGGCTCGTCGCCGCGATCTTCGTCCTGCAACTGGCGGTCATGCTCGCGGCGATCCTGCTGCTGCGCGCCCAGATGCTGCAGGTGATCGAAACCGATCGCGCGCGCCAGATCTCGGACGTGCGTGATGATCTCCTCGCCGCCTACTACGACGGCGGCAGCCCGGAACTGCTGCGCACCATTTCCGAAGGCCGGGGGGGCATCGCCGATCCGCTGGTGTTCGTCGCCGTCCAGGCGCCGGGCCAGGCCGTCCCCGCCGCGCTGAGCAATATCGCGACGGTGCCCGCGCTCGCACCTTCCCCCCGGCCGGTGCAATTGATGGTCGACCAGCCCGGGGCGATCGGTCCGGCCGCTGCCGTCGCGCGCACCACCATCCTGCCCGATGGCGCGCGCATGGTCATCGGCGCCTTCACCACGCCGGACCGGCGGCTGGATATCGCCTTCGCCGAGGCTTTCACCCTCACGGTCGTGTTCGCCGTCCTGCTCTCGCTCGCCGGGGCGATCGGCATCGGCTACATCATCAGCCGGCGCACGCATTCGATCGCCGATACGGCGGCCGCGCTCGCCTCGGGCAATTTCGCCGCGCGGGTGAAGACCGCCGATACCGCCGACGGGTTCGATCACCTGCGCCGGCAGATCAACCTCATGGCCGAACGCATCGATGCGCTGGTGTGCGAACTCCAGTCCGTCGCCGGTGCCCTGGCCCACGACCTGCGATCGCCGGTCACCCGGCTGCGCGCCTCGATCGACATTGCCTCGGCGGCCGCGGGCGAGGGGGCTGCGGCCGAGGCGCTTGCCCTTGCCCGGGCCGATGCGGAAGCGCTCGATTCCATGCTCGGTGCCGCCCTCGAGCTGGCGCGGCTGGAAAGCGGCGCGGTGCAGGTTCGCAGGACAAGGATCAACCTGCACGACGTGGGCGCGGACCTCGTCGAACTCTACGAGCCACTTGCCGAACAGTCCGGCGTCACTCTCAGCGTCGCCGGCAAGCCGTGCGAAGTCATGGCCGACCGGGAAATGGTCAGCCGCGCACTCGCCAACCTCATCGACAACGCGCTCAAATACGGCGGCAGCGACATTGTCGTGGCCACCCGCGAGACCTCCGGCGAAGCCATGCTGGAGGTAACGGACAACGGCCCCGGCATCGCGCCAGCCGACCGGGCCCGAGCGGTGGAGCGCTTCACGCGGCTCGACAGTGCCCGTACCAGTTCAGGTGCGGGGCTTGGACTCGCCATGGTCGCGGCGGTTGCCCGGCTGCACGGCGGCAGGTTCGAACTTGCCAGCCCACTTGAGGGCCGCGGCCTGACCGCGCGGATGGTGTTCCCGCGCGGTTAGAGCGGCACGCCGCTCTGGTTGCGCCGGGTCAAGCCGCCAGCGGCAGGCTCACCCGCCCCGTCCGCTCCAGCTTGCCCCAACCCTGGACCCGGCCGTGCAGCGCGGCGCTCACCGCCCGGATCACCACCGAGTACATCAGCTGGCGGTAGACGAACCGCTGCGCCAGCAGCAGCAGCGGCCGGAACTTCTCGCCGCGCACGTCGATCCGGAAGGCGATCAGCCCGCAGGCAAGGTCGATCACGAGGAAGCCGATCCAGTAGGCCGCCATGCGCAGCACGTCGGTCTGGGTCTGGGCCCAGCCATGCTCGACAACCCGCAGGATCGTCCCGCCGATGGAGACCGCGAGGGCCAGGTCGATCAGTGGCGAGACCATCGCGAAAATGATCTGGAACAGCCAGGCCTGCGGCATGCCGATGTAGGCGAGACCGCCCGGGCGGCCCTGCCGGAGGACCGCCCGGTGCTTCCACAGGCACTGGAGCGTGCCGAACGACCAGCGGAACCGCTGCTTGGAGAGCGCCTGGAAGGTTTCCGGCGCCTCGGTCCAGGCCACAGCCTGCTCGTCGTAGACGACCTTCCACCCCTTGCGCTGGATTGCGATGGTCAGGTCCTGGTCCTCGGCAAGGGTATCTTCCGGATAGCCGCCGACCGCGTCGAGCGCCGCCCGCCGCCAGGCGCCCACCGCGCCGGGCACGACCGTGATCGCGTCGAACCGCGCGAGCGCGCGCCGCTCCACGTTCTGCGCCGTGACATATTCGATCGCCTGCCACTTGGTGACGAGGTTGACCCGGTTGCCCACCTTGGCATTGCCCGCCACGGCCCCGATCCGCGGCTCGGCAAACCAGCGCACCAGCTTGGCGATACAGTCCCGCTCGAACTGGGTGTCGGCATCGAGGGCGACGACGATTTCGCCCTTTGCATATCGCAGGGCGCGGTTGAGGGCGCTGGCCTTGCCCCCGTTGACCAGGGTCATCAGCCGCACGCGCGGCTCGCCGGCAAAAGCCTTGGCCACGATCGCGCTGGTCGCATCCTTGGAGCCGTCGTCTGCCACGATCACCTCGAGATGCGGGTAGTCGCTTTCCAGGATGCGCCTCACCGAATCCTCGATCACCCGCTCCTCGTTGAACGCCGGAATGATCACCGTAACGGTCGGCTGGTCGCCGTCTGCCTCGGCCGGAGGCCGGTGGCGCCGGTCGGGGATCAGGGCGAGCACGGTCAGGCTGATCGCCCGGCCGACGCCGAGCGCGATGGCAAAGAAGAACATCCAGTAGAGCGCGCTGATCCCGGCGCTGATCACCGCAAAACCGAACACGTCGGCCTGCACGGCGGCAAGGTCGCTGCCGGTGATACGTGGCATGACCGCGTCGCGGTGCAGCCCGGCGAGGGTGGAGACCGGCACGAACTGGTAGCCGTCATGCTGGAGCCGCTCGATGATCCGGGGCAACGCCGCCACGGTCTGCGAACGGTCACCGCCGCCATCATGCAGCAGCATGATGTTCCCGGAACGGTCGGGCGTGGCATTCTCGACCTGCTGCACCGCCTGGTCGACGATCGCCTGCACCCCGGGCCGCTTCCAGTCGGCCGTGTCCACGTGCAGGCCGACTAGGGTATAGCCCTGTTGCTGCGCGATCAGGCCGGGCCCCAGTTCGTCCGCCGTGGTCGGTTCGGCGTCGCCAAAATAGGGCGCGCGGAACAACCGGGTCGAGCGGCCGGTATAGGCCTCGATCAGGCGCTGGGTGGCATTGAGCTCCAGCTTGATTCCCATGTCGCTTTCGGCGGCCATGTTGGGGTGGGTGTAGCTGTGGTTGCCCAGCTCGTCGCCGTCGGCCACCATGCGCTGGAGCAGGCCCCGGTTGCTCGCGCCGGATTCGCCGACGATGAAGAACGTCGCCGGCACGTGGTACTGTTCCAGGGTGGCAAGGATCTTGGGCGTCCAGTCCGGATCGGGACCGTCGTCGAACGTCAGGGCCACTTGCTTGGGCCTCGCTCCGGTCCGCTGGACCACATAGGGCAGCGGCAATTGGCCATAGGCTTCGGCGGTGATCTGGCCTGTGTGCGGGTCGAAGGCCAGGCTGCGGGTACCCGCTTGGGGCTCGGCCGCTATCCGCAGGATCTCGCCATTGCCTTCGACGTCCACGTTCTGGTCGCCAAGGATGCTCTCGATGCGGGTCTGCGGCCGGTGCGCGCGCCAGTCGGTCAGCACGGTCCAGAAACCGGGATCTTCCGACCCCATCCGCCACAGGCCGACGTTCTCGATCCCCATCCGCCGCAGCTGCAGCAGCTGGTTCCAGCTCGCCGCGGCATCCTGCATCCAGACCTCGTGCTGGTGGCCGACCTCGTCGGCATAGGCAAAGCCGGCGTTGCCGATAGCGGGAACGAAGGTCGGCTTTGTCTCGCTGTCATGGGCCATCAGCCAGGCCTCGTCGGCGGTCAGCGCGTCGGCGTGACCGTCGTGCCAGTCATAGCCGTATTCGCCGAGCGCGACGATCACCTTGCCCTGTGGCACCCCCTTCAGCTCCGCCGAGACCCGCTGCGCGAACCATTCGTTGGAAGCGATCGGTCCGGCCTGGCCGCCTTGCCAGTGCTCGTCATAGGCCATCAGCACCAGCTTGTCGGCGGCGGCGGCGAGGGCCCGCATCGGCCAGGCCGGGCTGTCGACCGGGGCGGTGACGCTGACGAGCTGGCCACGCGGGGCCAGCGCCGCCCGGGTTTCGCTCACCAGCTTGACGAGATCGGGCAGCGAACGGTCCGGCAGGTTCTCGAAGTCGAACATGATCCCGGCGTCGCCCGAGTGGGCGAGCCAGTTGGCGATCTGGCCGACCAGCACCGCGCGGCGGCGGGGATCGTGGATCAGGGCCGCTGTCGCCGTCCCGTTCCAGGTTCCGCTGGCGACGTTCTGGACCACCGGCATGACGAGCGGGCGGTGGATCGCATTGGTCACGATCCGCCGCAGCGTGGGGTCCTCGCTTACCCGCAGGTTGCCCGAAGGGTCGAGCGAGAGCAGGGTCGGCGCCAGCCAGTCGATCTGGTCGATGTGGTGCGTCAGCGAGGCCGTGCCGTCTTCTGCGGCCGGCGAATAGAAGCCAAGGGTAAGCGGGTGGCCGGAACTTGCGGCCGCGGCGCCTCCGCGCGGGCGGAACAGCCCCGTCACCTGGTGCTTGAGCCGGCTGACCTGGGCCCGGAACGGCAGGGGCGCCAGACGCTCGTAGCCGATCGGCAGGGGCGGAGCCGGCGGAACCTCGACCACCGTCGTGGCAAAGATCACGCTTGCCAGCACCAGCGCCAGCAATGCGAGGAGCGAGACGATGCGTACCCGCCGCCGCCGCCGGCCGGTCCGGTCGAGGAACACCGGGGCGACCATCAGGTCCGACCTTGGAGTCTGGCGGGCAGGCGCTGGCTGGATGGAGTCCATGTCATCCGGTCCCCATACCACAATGGCAAGCGCATGGGGGGTGACGGACGAATTAAACATTCGTCATTCGCTTGAGACAAAGGAAAACCCTCGTGCCGGGGGCAATGGCACGAGGGTTCCTTTTGCGTTCGTCACGCTGTGACAAGGTAGCGATGGGGAGGCATGGGCAACAGGGGGGAAACCCGCCTCGCGCCGCCTTGTCGAGGTCCCTTATAGGCCTCTCGCATTGCTCCCAAGTGAACGAAAATCGCAGGATTGTCGCGGTTTGTCGCCCCTGTGGGGCACTTGCGCGACGAAGTGCGGGCTCTCAGCGACGACCCGTTTGGCGCGGATCGACATAGCGGAAAATATTGTCCGGCACGTCCACGCCATAGCGCTGGTTGGCCAGGCGGATGGTCGTCCGGCGATTCTGCGAATCCAACGCTACCCAGCTGGTCAGCTCCAGTCCGGCCGGCGCGCCCGCGCGGCGCGCGAAGATCAGCGTGATCACGCCGTATTCCGGATGCTTGCGGTCCCGCACCTCGATCGAGACGATATTGGGATCGAGCGACGGCTGGAGGGTGCCGAACCGCTTCACGTCGCGGGTGGGGTCGAGCAGGGCGCCCAGCGGGGAATTGCCGATCGGCCAGCGCTGGACCTGGCGGACCTCGTAGTCGACCATGGTCAGTGCCTTGCCGTCGCCCACGATCAGCAGGGGCACGCCGGGCTGATACTGGAAGCGGATCCTGCCCGGCCGCTTAATGGTGAGCTTGCCGCTCATCCGCTGGCCGTTGCGGTCGGTTTGCTGGAAATCGGCCTGCATCGTGGTGATCGCGCGCAGGGCAGCCACCGCCTGGTCGAGATCACTGGCCGGCTGGGCCAGGGCGGGCTCAGGCAGCGCGATCACGGCAACAGGGGCCGACACAACAAGCGCCGCGGAAACCGCGGCGCGAGTGGCTTTACGGAAAAGTCCGATCAAGGTGCTCATGCCTCGCTGGTTGTACCAGGAGCATTGAACTGCCGGTGAACCAGCCCGGTTCCGTGAAACCGGGCGGACGATCACTTGATCTTGGCTTCCTTGAACTCGACATGCTTGCGCGCGACCGGGTCATACTTCTTGAAGCTGAACTTCTCGGTCGAGTTGCGCGGATTCTTCTTGGTGACGTAGAAGAAGCCGGTGTCGGCGGTGGAGACCAGCCGGATCTTGACGGTTGCGGGCTTCGCCATGGCGACGCTTTCCTAAGCACAGGTGTTCAAAACGGATCGAGCGGCGCACGCAGCACCGCCCGGCAAGGTTGCGGCCTCTGCGGGGGAATCACCGGAAAGTCAAGGATGAGACTCGGATGGGGTTCCGCGTCCCTCCCTCCCCGCTCGATGGGGAAGGGACTGCGCATCATCCCTTATAGGCCGCAATCGGCTCCAGCACCCGGAAGCTTTCCTTGCGCGGCTTGCCCTTGAGCGGCTTCAGCGCCACCGTCTCCTCCGGCACCTCTCGGTCCGGCAGTCGGTCGAGCAGGTCGCGGATCACGGTCAGCCGCCCGCGTTTCTGGTCGTTGAAATCGACCAGGGTCCAGGGCGCATAGGCCGTATGTGTGGCGGCGAGCATGGCTTCGCGGGCCTTGGTATAGGCCTCGTACTTGTCGCGCGCCGCCAGATCGACCGGCGAGAGCTTCCAGCGCTTCAGCGGATCCTCGCGCCGTTCGGCGAAGCGCTCTTCCTGCTCGGCCTGGTCGCAGGTGAGCCAGTACTTGAACAGCAGCACGCCGTCGTCGACCAGCTGCCGCTCGAACTCGGGCGCCTGGTGGAGGAAGTGCGTGACCTGCTCCTCCGTGGCGAAGCCCATCACCTTCTCGACCCCGGCGCGGTTGTACCACGAGCGGTCGAACAGCACGATCTCGCCCTCCGCCGGCAGGTGGGCGACATAGCGCTGGAAATACCATTGTCCCTCCTCCTGCGCCGTCGGCTTGGACAGGGCAACAACCCGGCACTGGCGAGGGTTCAACCTCTCCGCAATCGCGTGGATCGCCCCGCCCTTGCCCGCCGCATCCCGCCCCTCGAACAGGACAAGGATCCGTGCGCCGGTGTGCTCGGCCCAGCGGGCCGCCACTTCCAGCTCCTGCTGGAGCGGCTTGAGGAGATCGGCATAGTCCTTGCGCTTCAGCTTCGACATGGGCGCACTCCCTGTTGCCTCCATCCTGCCGCACGGCCGCCGCAAATGCAAAGGCGGCCGGCGGGCATGCGCTCCCGCCGGCCGCCAGCCGTGTTCACTTCACGCAAAAGAGGGCGGCAACGCTATGCTGCCGCCCTTTGCGTGCCGTCAGGCCATTTGCGTTAGCGCATGGCCCCGCGACGGAACAGGTTCACGATGGCGAGGAGCACCACCGCGCCGAGGAACGACACCAGCAGCGCGCTGGCGCTGAAGTCGCCCGACATGATGTTGCCGCCGCCGATCAGCGGGTTGAGGATGAAGCCGGCAAGCAGGGCGCCCACGATACCGACCACCACGTTGAGGAAGACACCCTGGCTGGCGTCCGTGCGCATCACGATGCTGGCAAGCCAGCCGAGGATGCCGCCCACGATGATGAGAATGATAAGTCCCATGACGGTAATGTCCTTGTGCTGTATCTGCACAAAGAAACCGTGGGAAAGCAGTCGGTTCCCTGAGTCCTTGACTGGTGCGGAAAGGGCATCCGCCCATTTCGTTTGCGGGCCGGTGCCGCAAGCCCTCCACGGATGTGGAGGGCGCACCCGACAAACGGGTCCTACCTCGTCAGCAGGAACGCGCCCGCCACGGCCCCCGCAACGATCCGGTACCACGCAAACGGCGCGAAGCCCGAGCGGCTGACGTAGGCGACGAAAGCCTTGATCACCCCCAGTGCCACCACGAACGAGACCGCAAAGCCGATCGCGATCTCGTTCCAGCCGACCGGGCCGAGCCCGTGCATCAGCGCGTCCTTGTTGTCGTGCAGCTCCAGCACGGTCGCCCCCAGCATGGTCGGCACGGCAAGGAAGAAGCTGAACTCCGCCGCCGTGCGCCGCTCGATCCCCATCGCCAGCGCCCCCATGATCGTCGCGCCCGAGCGGCTGATCCCCGGCACCATGGCGAGGCATTGGACCAGGCCCACGCCGAGCGCCTGGCTGGTGCGCAGCTGGCCGATACCGCTGTAGGGTCCGGTCCTGGCCGTCTTTTCGATGTAGAGGATCGCAAAGCCGCCCACGATCAGCGCCGCGCAGACCACCAGCGGGCTGCCGAGCAGGACGTTGATATATTTCTTGGCGGCAAGCCCGATGACAACGGCAGGGAGGAAGGCCACCAGCAGGTTGCGCACGAAGGCAAGGCTGATCGGCTCCAGCCGCAGAACGCCCCAGCCCACGGCCCAGAAGGTCCGCCAGTACTGCACCACCACGGCGAGAATAGCGCCGAGCTGGATCACCACGTTGAACACCTTCCAGGTATCGGCATCGAAGCCGAACAGCTCGGTGGCGAGGATCAGGTGGCCGGTGGAGGAGACCGGCAGGAACTCGGTCAGGCCCTCGACAATGCCGAGAAGGACGGCGGTGATGGTCAGCGTCATGGGCGCAGGTCATGCCGGGGGGCGATTGCGCGCGCAAGACGGCGCGGCGCGGATTGCCGATTTGTCACCTACCAGATCCGAATCTGCTCCTCCGGCTTCAGGTAAAGCTTGTCGCCCGGCTTCACCCCGAACGCCTTCTGCCACTCGGCAAAGTTGCGCACGATTCCGTTGACCCGGTACTGCGCGGGGCTGTGCGGATCGACCAGCAGGAGCTGGCGGGCGGTCTCCTCGCGGTATTTCGAGCGCCAGACCTGGGCGAATGCCATGAAGAAGCGCTGGTCGCCGGTCAGGCCGTCGATCACCGGGGCCGGCTTGCCGCCCAATGAGAGGTGGTAGGCCCGGTAGGCGAGGCTCAGCCCGCCCAGGTCGCCGATGTTCTCGCCCAAGGTCAGCCGCCCGTTGACGCAGGTCTGGCCGTTGTCGAACGGGCACAGCTTGTCATATTGGGCCGCCAGCTGGTCCGTAAGGGCCACGAAGCGGGCCTTGTCCGCGGGCGTCCACCAGTCATGCAGGTTGCCCTTGCCATCGTACTTGGCGCCCTGGTCGTCGAAGCCGTGGCCCATTTCGTGACCGATCACCGCGCCGATCGCGCCATAGTTCGCCGCCGGGTCCACCGCCGGGTTGAAGAACGGCGGCTGGAGGATCGCGGCGGGAAACACGATCTCGTTCATCGGCGGATTGTAATAGGCGTTCACAGTCTGCGGGAACATGAACCACTCGGACCGGTCGACCGCCTTGCCCACCCGCCCATCGGCGAAGTCTGATTTCCACTTCGCGCTTGCCATGGCATTCGCCAGCGGATCGGCGCGCGAGACCGCCATGCCGGCATAGTCCTTGAACGTGGCGGGGGCGCCGATCTTGGGCGTGAAGGCGGCCAGCTTGGCTTCTGCGGCGGCGCGCGTCTGCGGGCCCATCCACTTGAGGTCCGCGAGGTTCGCGGCCATCGCCTTGCGCAGGTTGCCGACCAGCGCCGCCATCTGGGTGCGGCTCGCTTCCGGGAAGTAGCGCGCCGCGTAGATTCGCCCCAGTTGCTCGCCGAGCTGGCTCTCCAGCACCGAGAGTCCCCGCTTCCACCGCGGCCGCTGCTCCGGCTGGCCGCCCAGGGCCTTGCCGAAGAAGGCAAAGCTCGCCTCGTCTATGCGCTTCGGCAGGTAAGGCGCATTGGCGGCGAGGAACTGCGCTGTTGCCCAGGCCTTCCACACCGCCACCGGCTGGCTGGCGACATAGTCGAGCATGGCCGGGAAACCTCCGCCCACTTTCGCGCCGGCCTCAGCCGGGGCGATATGGGCCGCCGCCAGCTGTTCGGCGGTGAGCGGCATTTCCGCCAGCCGCACCTCGCCCGCCCCGGCTGCGCCCGGCCCCGAGGCCCTGATGAAGTCGACAAGATCCGCCCCATGCGGCAGTCCTTGGACTTCGGCGAGGGTCAGCTTGTGGTAGGTGAGGTCATCGTTGCGCAGGACGTCGCGATCCCATTCGATCCGCGCCATTCCGGTCTCGAGATCGTAGACCTTCTGCGCCATGGCCGCCGGATCGGCATAGCCGGCCTCGCCCAACAGCTGTGCCAGCAAGGCCCGGTATTGCTGCCGGATCGCCGGATAGCGCGGGTTGTCGGAGAGATAGTAGTCCCGGTCCGGCAGGCCCAGGCCGCCCAGCGACAGTCCCAGCGAGTAGACATCGCTCGCCTTGGGGTCGGGATCCACGCTGCCGTTGATCGGGCTGGGCAGGCCCGGCTCCGCAAACAGCTTGTAGAGGTCTTGCGTGGTCGTCGCAGCCGCGATCCGGTCCAGCCACGGCCGCGCCGGGGCAAGCCCCGCACGCTCGATCGCATCCTGGTCCATGAAGGCCTGCCAGGCCGCAACGATCCGCGCTTCCTGCGTCCCCGGTGCCGGCCGGCTCGCCACCAGATCCTCGACGATCCCGCGCAACCGGCTTTCCGAGAGATCGCGCAGCACCTGGAACGAACCATAGCTGGTCCGGTCCGCCGGAATCTCGTGTGCGGCGATCCACTTGCCGTTGACGAAGCGGAAGAAATCGTCGCCCGGCTTCACCGCGCGGTCGTTCCACTGCTGCTGCACGCCGGAGCGGCCCCAGCCGGTGAGCACCTCTTCGGGGCTCGGCGCCGGCTCCTGCGGAGCGGCCCTTGCGGGAACGGCGGCGAGCGCCAGCAGCGAAGCGGCAAGCAGGCAGGAAGAGAGATGCTTCAACGGCGCAATCCTCGGCAAGGTAGCAGCTGGAACGCGGGATATATGCGGCGCGGACCTTAACTGCCGATTGCTGCCCACACGCCAATGTCCCCCATCCCGGTTCCTCGATTCCCAATCCCCGTTCCTCCCGAGCGAAGTCGAGGGACTATGCCGAGCGTCAGCGAGGCTGCGGCGGCGCAGGTTCTCGCTCCGCTCGAACTAGTCCCTCGACTACGCTCGGGAGGAACGGAATCGATCAGGTTCGCGGCAAGGTTCAACCGGCCGCCACCGCCCGCTCATCAAATTGCAGCGAGGCGAGCCGGGCATAGAGCCCCCCAGCGCCGGCCAGCTGGTCGTGGGTGCCCTGCTCGACGATGCGGCCGCCGTCCATCACCACGATCCGGTCGGCCTGGCGCACGGTGGCGAGGCGGTGGGCGATCACCAGCGTGGTGCGGCTGGCCATCAGGCGGTCGAGCGCATCCTGGACCAGCCGCTCGCTCTCGGCATCGAGCGCCGAGGTCGCCTCGTCGAGCAGCAGGATCGGAGCATCGCGCAGCAGCGCGCGGGCAATGGCGATCCGCTGGCGCTGCCCGCCGGACAGGCGCGAGCCGTTCTCGCCAAGGAAGGTGTCAAGCCCCTCCGGCAGTTCGCGCAGGAATTCCTCGGCATTGGCCGCGCGTGCCGCCTCCCAGATCGCATCGTCCGAAGCGTCCCAGTTGCCATACCGCAGATTGTCGCGGGCTGAGGCGGCGAAGAGCACGCCTTCCTGGGGGACCAGTGCGATCCGCCGGCGGATCTCGGCGGGATCGGCGGAAACCAGCGGCACGCCGTCCAGCTTGATCGTCCCCGATTGCGGATCGTAGAATCGCTGTGCCAGCTGGAACACGGTCGATTTGCCCGCCCCCGAAGGACCGACGATGGCCACCGTCTCGCCCGGCTCCACGCTCAGCGAGACCTGCTGGATGGCCGGCAGTTCCGGGCGCGAGGGATAGCGGAAGGTCACGCTCTCGAAAGCCAGCCGCCCGCGCGGCGGGGTCGGCAGTTCCAGCGGGCGCGCGGGCGGGGCGATTGCCGGGCGCTCGTTGAGCAGCTCGTTGAGGCGGCTGGCCGCGCCCGCGCCACGCAGCAGTTCGCCATAGACCTCGGTCAGCGCGCCGAAGGCCCCGGCGACGAGGCCTGCGGTGACCACGAAGGCCGCGATCGTCCCGCCCGAGATCGTCCCGGCGGCGACGCCCGCCGCGCCCTGCCACAGCAGCATGGTGATCGAGCCGAACACCAGCACCATGATCAGCGCGGTCATGATCGCGCGGATCAGGATGCGGCGCTTGGCTGCGGCGAAGGTCTGCTCGACCACCACCGTGAACCGCTCGGCTTCGCGCGCTTCCTGGTTGAACGACTGCACCACCCGCATCGCGCCGAGCACCTCGGCGACCTTGGCGCCGACATCGGCGATGCGGTCCTGGCTCACGCGCGATGCGCCCTTGAGCCGGCGGCCGAAGGTGACGATCGGGACGATCACCAGCGGGATCACCACCAGCAGCTCCAGCGTAAGCCGCGGGGCCAGGAAGAACAGGTAGATCGTCCCGCCGATCCCGGTGATCGCATTCCTCAGCGCGATCGAGACGGTGGTGCCGACCACCACCTCGATCAGCGCCGTGTCGCTCGTCATGCGCGAGGAGATTTCCTTGGGGCTGTTCACCTCGAAGAAGCTCGGCGGCAGGCGCAGGAGGTTCGCCTGGACCTTTTCGCGCAGGTCGGCGACCACGCGCTCGCCCAGCCACGAGACGAAGTAGAACCGCACCGCCGTCGCCAGCCCCAACACCAGCACCACGGCCAGCATGCCCTCGAAGGCGTGGGCGATGTCCTCGCTGCGCGCGCCCGGCCCGAAGGCCTTGTCGACGATCGCTTTGAACATCATCGGGATCGAGATGGTCGCGGAAGAGGTGGTCAGCAGGGCAAGCAGGGCGATCGCCACCTGCTTGGGATAGTGCGCGGCGAGCCGCCAAATCATGGCGAGCGGCCCCAGGGTGCGCGCGGGCCGGGCCTCGTCCGAAGCCGCGGCGATCTCGTCTGAAGGTTGGCGAGCCATCGCGCGCGCCCTAGCGCAGAGGCGCGCCGCGCGAAAGCGGCACCAGCACGCCGCGGTGCAATTAATCGGCGCGGGGCCCGGTCTGGACCAGGCAAATTCCCCTATTTACGATGCTGCATTGCAAAAACTCGCGGCA
>DASTGC010000117.1:0-2775 GCA_035719485.1 Novosphingobium sp. | reverse complement strand
CTGCCCTGCTGCGCAAGTTTGTCGGCAACGAGCTGTTGCTCGATTATCTGGGCGACCTCCATTTCCTCGCCTGGGCGCGCACGCACCATGCCGGAGCCGTGGCGCCGTTTGCCGCGGTCAAGGATGTAACCCTGCTTTCGGCGCTCAGCGGCAATCTCGTCACCCTCGTGCTGGTGGGCGTGGCCTGGCCGTTCTTCCCGGATGGCCTGCCCGGCATCCCGCTGCAGGCGATCATGGCATCGCTGGGGGTGATCGTGGGCGGGGCCACGCTGGTCCTCCTCTTCGGCAAGCACATCTTCAGCCACCCCCTGCGCACCCTCGCCTGGATCGGCGGCATCCTGACGCTGCGCAATCTTGCCGCCCTGGCGATCGGCGCCGTGCTCTGGCACGAACTGATGCCGGGCGCCGCCTTCGCTCAGCTGTTCCTGCTGGCCACCTGCCGGATGGTCGTCTCGCGCCTGCCGCTGGTGCCGAACAAGGAGCTGCTGTTCGCGGGACTATCAGTCGTCGTGCTCGGGCGGACCGCCAGAGCCGCAGATGCGATTGCGATAGTGGCCACGCTGGTGCTGCTGATCCATCTTGTGGTCGCCGCCGCCCTCGGCCTGGCGCACATCGTCTCGGCACGCCGGGCAAGGACCCAGCCAGCGGGCGATTAGCCGGCCTCCTCGCGCGTGGCGAAGCATATCTGCGCGGTCGCGGTCCAGGCGAGGAGCGCCCATCCCATCCCGCCCAGCCATCCGGCGATAACGTCTGTCGGATTGTGCACGCCCAGCCAGACGCGGGTGAAGCTCACCAGCAGGCTCAGGATACAGGCCGTGGCCAGTATCGCCCGGCGCACCGCCGCACGGCGCGCAATTCCGGCGCAGGCAAGGGCAATGCCGAGGTAAACGGTGGCCGCGTTGAAGCTATGGCCGCTGGGAAAGCTGTTGCCGGTCACCGCCATGAGATGCGGCACCAGGGTGGGGCGGGGCCGACCCATGAGCGCCTTGAGCCCGGCATCCACAAGCCAGCCGCCGATGACCACGGCCGACAGGCGCACGGCCGTATGACGCAGCGGAACCATGAGCAGGGCAACGACCACTCCCGCCGCGATGAGGTTGCGCAGCAGCGGGCCGCCGAGCGCGGTCAGATCGCGCATGGCTTCGATCAGCCCGGCCGGCCCGCGCGGCAGCCCGGGATCGCCGGCCCGCCACATGGTGAGGCCAGCATGATCGAAGGCCTCGGTGGCATGGCCATGAACCGCTGCAGCTATCCCTGCGAAGGCCAGCCAGCACGCGACACCGGCGACCGTGAGCGAGCGCCTGGGCACCGGCGCGCCGGGCGTCGGTCGGTGCGGCGCTGGCCGGTGCGGCTCCGGCCGCCGGGATAAGTCTTCACGCGCCATGGCACCTGGCGTCAGCAACGCGGCAGTGGCGCCATGGTTGCCGCACGGGGGCGTGATCAGGCCGTGCGGTTCATCGACGGCAGCTTCTTGGTCTCGCTGCGGTAGATGACGGCGGTCGCCTTGGCGACGAAGGCCGGCTTCCATTCGAGCACGGGGAATTCCGACATGGCCTTCACCGCCGCATGCGACGCCGGCGATTCCTCGAAGCTGCTGACATGCCAGTGCGATTCGCCCTGGCCGACCCAGGCTTCCTTGTAGTCCCAGGTCATCCGGGTAAGGGTCAGGTAATCCGCATCGATCGTGCCTTCGGGGCCCTGTATGTACTTCCACGCGAAATTGAATTCCGACACGGCGGAATTGATCTTCGGCAGGGCGGAATCGGGCAGGCGCTTGAGATTGCGGATCTCGCCGCTCAGGAACCGGATGCCATATTCGGATGCGGAGAAGCGAATCGTGTCGTCCACTTCGATGATCTGGGGAATGTCGGCATAGATCTTGGGATAGCCGAGTGCCTCGCGTCCCGACAGGATCGCGGGAACGTCGTCGACCCATTCCACGAACATGTAAGGCGCCTCGATCACCTTACCGTCATGTTCGTGCCGGGCATTTACGCCTACGATGACTTCCTCGTAGCCGCGGCCGGCGAGGTAATCGATCCCGCGGTAGCGCAGCCGGTTGACATAGACGATGTTGCTTTCCGCCTTGGCGAGGTGGCGCGGCAGTATGCTCTCGATCGCCTCCGGCGTGGTCACGAACGAGGTCGCGATCAGCTGGATATCGGGGGCGTGGGTGGTGGGCGTGAAGATCGAGGGACCGAAGGCAGCCGGCATGTCGTACTTGGTGTTAGGCTCCAGTTTCAGCATCGCCTTCTTCCCTTTCGTGCGTTCGATAGATTCGAATCGGCCGAAACCATACCCCTCTGCGGAGGCAAAGCAATGCGCCGGTGACGGGCGGCACGGCAGCCCCGGGCGGGTGGCGGCGCACGGCACACTGCTCCGCTCGCTTCCGCCAGTTCGGGCCAAAACGCCGGAGCCGGCATGCGAGGGCAGGATGTCATGCGGTGCCGGCCAGCCTTCATCTGCAGCCTGTTCGGGTTTGTCCTGGCAATGCCGGCGCAAGCCGCGCCGCTCACGGGCGGGATCGACCTGCTCGAGCTGCACCCGGGTCGGGACAACACCCATCTGGTCATGGAATCGACTTGGGAACTCGGCCGGATCGCGCTCAAGGCCGATGGCGGGAGCGATACTCGACCGATGTTCGAGGAGGCCGAACTCCAGCTCCTGTGGATGCCGGAGGTGGCCCACGGCGTGAAGCTCGCCTTCGGTGCAAGGCACGATCTGCGGCCGGGCGCCAACCTGACCCACGCCGTGGCCGGTGTCGAAGCGCAACTG
>DASTGC010000116.1:0-3729 GCA_035719485.1 Novosphingobium sp. | reverse complement strand
TGCCGGTGCCCGCAATGCCCGGCGCACGATGTCGATGCCGACCTTCTGGTCGTCATTCTGCGGGTTCAGCCGGTCGAGCCGCTGGCTGGCGTAGAGCAGCGTGACGCCGCCGCCGGCGACGATCCCTTCCTCGACCGCGGCGCGGGTCGCGTTGAGGGCGTCCTCGATGCGCTGCTTCTTCTGCTTCATGTCGGCCTCGGTCATCGCGCCGGCGCGGATGATCGCGACGCCGCCCGTCAGCTTGGCGAGCCGCTCCTGCAGCTTCTCGCGGTCGTAGTCGGAGGTGGTGACTTCGATCTGGGCACGGATCTGCTCGACCCGCGCCTTGATCTCGTCAGCCGAGCCGGCACCGTCGACGATGGTGGTGTTGTCCTTGTCGATGGTGACCTTCTTGGCCTGGCCGAGCATGCCGAGGGTGACGTTCTCGAGCTTGATGCCGAGGTCTTCCGAGATCATCTCGCCGGCCGTCAGCGTGGCGATGTCGCCCAGCATGGCCTTGCGGCGATCGCCAAAGCCCGGCGCCTTGACGGCGGCGATCTTCAGGCCGCCGCGCAGCTTGTTGACGACTAGCGTGGCCAGGGCCTCGCCCTCAATGTCCTCGGCGATGATCAGCAGCGGACGGCCCGACTGCACCACGGCCTCGAGGATCGGCAGCATCGCCTGGAGCGAAGACAGCTTCTTCTCGTGGATCAGAATGTAGGGGTTCTCCAGCTCGACGATCATCTTCTCGGCATTCGTCACGAAGTAGGGCGAGAGATAGCCGCGGTCGAACTGCATGCCTTCGACAACATCGAGTTCGAATTCGAGGCCCTTGGCCTCCTCGACGGTGATGACGCCTTCCTTGCCGACCTTCTCCATGGCCTCGGCGATCTTCTCGCCGACTTCCTTGTCGCCATTCGCAGAGATGATGCCGACCTGGGCAATTTCGGCCGAGCCGGTGACCGGGGTCGAGCGGCCCTTGAGGTTCTCGACGACCTTGCTCACCGCGATGTCGATGCCGCGCTTGAGGTCCATCGGGTTCATGCCGGCGGCGACCGAGGTCATGCCTTCGCGCACGATCGCCTGGGCGAGAACCGTGGCGGTGGTGGTGCCGTCACCGGCGGCGTCGTTAGCCTTGGAGGCGACTTCGCGCAGCATCTGCGCGCCCATGTTCTCGAACTTGTCCTTGAGCTCGATTTCCTTGGCGACGGTGACGCCGTCCTTGGTGATGCGCGGCGCGCCGAAGCTCTTGTCGATCACGACGTTGCGGCCCTTGGGGCCGAGCGTGACCTTCACCGCATCGGCGAGGATGTCCACGCCCTTGAGAATGCGTTCACGCGCATCGCGTGAAAAGCGTACGTCCTTGGCAGCCATTGTGCATTTCCTTCAGAAATTGGGTTTGTGGGAGGAGGACTTCGCTCAGCCGATGACGCCGAGGATGTCGCTTTCCTTCATGATCAGCAGGTCTTCGCCATCGACCTTGACTTCGGTGCCGGACCACTTGCCGAACAGCACGCGGTCACCGACCTTGACGTCAAGCGCGGTCACCTTGCCATCTTCGGCCTTGGTGCCGTTGCCCACGGCGACGATCTCGCCCTCGGCGGGCTTTTCCTTGGCGCTGTCGGGGATGATGATGCCGCCAGCGGTCTTTTCCTCGGCTTCGACGCGGCGAACGAGCACGCGGTCATGCAGCGGACGGAAAGTCATGCGATTTACCTCTCTGGAAGGTTGGTTGGATTTTTTGGCACTCGCACCATTGGAGTGCCAGCGGCGCGCATATGGGTGGCTGTTCATGGCCCGTCAAGGCACCCGGGCGGGAAAAAATTCGCTGGTGCGGTCGGGTTTCGGGTCAGACCGGGAGCAGGCCCAGGACAGCGCGGCGGTGCCAGCGCCAGAGCAACAGCGCGGCGGCCACGACGAGGGAGACGAGCAGACCCAGCCAGACACCGAGTCCCGCAAGAGGGGTGAAAAAGCCGAGGCCGACCGAGGCGGCGGCGCCGGGGACCCAGTAGGCGAACAGGGCAATGTTCATTGGCGCCCGGGTATCCTGCAGCCCGCGCAGGATTCCGGCGGCGACGACCTGCATCCCGTCGAACAGCTGGAAGGCGGCGGCGACCATCATGAACTGGAGTGCGTAGGCGATCATCGGGGCATTGGCCGGATTGGTCGTATCGACATAGACCCCAACGATCGCCGGGGCGGCGAGCGCCATGGTAGTGGCGCTGACCGCCATGAAGCCGATGCCCGAGGCCAGCGCGACCTGGCCGGCGCGGGCGATTCCGGCGCGGTCGCCCGCGCCGTAGTGATAGCCCACGCGAATCGTGGCGGCCTGGCCAACGCCGAACGGCACCTGGAAGGCGAAGGCGGCCGCCTGGAAGGCGACGGTATGCCCTGCAAGCTGGGCTTCGCCGATCCGGCCCATCAGGAACGATGCGCCGGAGAACAGCCCCGCCTCCGCGACGATCGTTGCGGCGATCGGCAGGCCAATGCGCAGGATTGCGGCCGCGCGGGCCCAGTCGGGCCGCCAGAACCGGCTGAACACATGGTAGCGCGAGAGGCGCGGATCGGCGCGGATGGCGAGGGCATATGCGGCGAAAGTCGCGAGCGCGGTGAGCCCGCTCGACAGGGCCGAGCCCCGGAGGCCGAGCGCGGGAGCGCCGAGGTGGCCAAAGACGAAGGTCCAGTTTCCGAGCGCGTTGACGAGGATCGCAAGGCCAGTGATCGCGGTGGCGAAAATCGGGCGGCCGAGCGCGGAAACGTAGGTGCGCAGGACATTGCTGGCGATCATCGGGATGAGTGCGAACATCAGCACGCGCAGGAACTCGCCCGCCCGGGCTGAGACGGCGGCGTCCTGTCCGGTCAGCAGCATCAGCGGTTCGCCAAGCAGGCAGACGACCATGCCGACCAGGCCGCTCGCCACTGCCAGCCACAGAGCCATGCGGACCGAACGGCGGATTTCGCGCAAGGCATCGGTGCGGTGGCCCAGTTCGGCGGCGATCAGCGGGGCGACCGCGCCGGTCAGCCCCGAGAGGCTCCAGGCAACGAGGCCGAAAAGGGCGACCGAGAGGCTGGAGGCGGCGAGCGCCTCCGGCCCGAGTCGGGCGACGAAGATCACGTCAATCGCATAGACCATCATCTGCAGCAGATTCGCCGCAGCCAGCGGTCCGGCGAGGCGCAGGGTAGCACCGATCTCGTGGCGCAGCAGCGAAGGGGCGTGACCGGGCATGAAAAGCGGGGGGATAGGGCAGGGCGAGCAGGGGCGGAAGCGTTTTCGGACAGGCCTTCACGGGAACTTGCAGGTTCGCAGGTTTTTGGGGAATGCGGCTGTGAATTGCGATTAGGAGGAGAATTGCGATGGCAATGAGGTCGGCAATCATTGGCGCGGCGGCGGCAGGCGGGCTGGCCCTGGCGCTGGGCGGCTGCGGCAAGGGCGGGGAAGCCGGCAAGACCGAGGGCGATGCCTTGGTCGAGGCTTCGCCGGGCGCGGCCGGGGCCGCTCCGGCGGCTGCGGCGGCATCGTCCGGCGGCGCGCCGGCGAGCTTTGCCCAATGCGCCGCGTGCCACTCGACCGTGCCGGGCAAGCACGGCATCGGGCCGAACTTGGCGGGCGTCTACGGGACCAAGGCCGGCGAGATCCCCGGCTACACCTTCTCGCCCGCGCTCAAGGCTTCGGGCCTCACCTGGGACGACGCCACGCTGGATAAGTGGCTGGCCGGGCCGATGAAGCTCGTTCCCGGCACCAAGATGACC
>DASTGC010000115.1:0-2875 GCA_035719485.1 Novosphingobium sp. | reverse complement strand
GGGCGTTCAACCCGGGGCTGACCGTGCTGCCCAGCGGCAACCTGCTAATGATGGTGCGGGTGGCCGAGGCGCTGCGCCAGCCGGTGTTCGACGGGAAGGTCCATGCGATCCGCTGGGATGAGGGACGGTACGTCCTCGATGGCTGGCCGCTGGAGCTCGCCGACACGGCCGACCCGCGCAAGTTCAAGCTCCACGGCGGCGGCTGGCGGATTATGGCGCTGACCTCGCTCTCGTGGCTCCTGCCGGTGGAGCTGACGTCCGACGGCGGGCGGATCGTCGCGGTGCACTACGACCGCGCCATCGCGCCAGCGGGGTCGTGGCAGTGCTATGGCGTCGAGGACGCGCGGATCAGCCGGGTGAACGGGGGCTACCTGATGACCACCTGCTCGGTCAGCCCCGAGCGGCATTCGACGACGCTCTATTCCTCGGACGACGGGCTCGACTGGACGTTCGAGGGGATCGTGCTCGATCACCAGAACAAGGACATGCTGATTTTCGAAGGCCTGATTGGCGATCAGTACTGGGCACAGACGCGGCCCTTGGGTGATCTCTACTTCGCCTATCCGCCGGGCTCCGAGTGGCGCGCTGGGCCGTCGATCAACCTTGCCACCAGCCCGGACGGGCGGCACTGGCAGCCGCATCTGGAGCCGGGAATCAGGCCACATGCCGGCACGGTCGCCACGGCGCGGATCGGCGGCGGCGCGCCCCCGATCCTCACCGAGGTGGCGGGGCGCCGGGGGTGGCTGACCTTGTGGCACGGGGTCGAGCCGAAGGAGATCGTCGGCATCTACCGGACCTATTGGACACTGCTTGATGAGCGTGAGCCGTGGCGGGCGATTGCCGGCAGCCAGACGCCCCTGCTCGAGGCCAGTCCGGCGCTGACCGAGCCGCTCGAGGAACTGTTGTATGTGCGCGACGTGGTGTTCACCACGGGGATTGTTGATGCCGGCGATCACTTCGTTGTTGCATCGGGCGAAGCGGACCTGGCTTGCCGGATCACGCACCTGTCGAAGCGGGCGTTTGGTGATCGTTAGCGCCTCCCAACACCGTTCCTCCCGAGCCCTTCGACTTCGCTCAGGATAAACTTCGGCCCCAGTGGGCCGAAGTCGAGGGACTAGTTCGAGCGGAGGGAGAACCGGCGCTGTCGCCACCTCGCTAACGCTCGGTGTAGTCCCTCGACTTCGCTCGGGAAGAACGGGCATTTGGTTCAGGGTATAGCCGCGATCTCTGTCACCGACTTAAGGCCGAGGTGCTGGGCGAGGGCCTTCAGATCGCGCTCGACGCCTTCGTTGACCAGCGGAGCGATGGCCGGGGTGACAGTGAGGCGCAGGTAGTCACCATCACGGGCGAGGCTGCTCCTGGCGAGGGCGGCGGGGCTGTCGCCGGAGAAGCGGCGGCAGAGGCGCACGGCGAGCCCCCAGGCCTGCGCCTCGGCAAGATCGGCCGCGCTGGCGAGCCGGCGCCAGGGTTTGGGCAGGTCGAGCGCGCCCGTATTGGCGAGCAGGGCGGCGGCGAGCATGGCGCGACCGCGTGCCTCGATCCCGACCCAGCGCTTGCGAAGGGCCCAGGCGACGGCGAATTCGGCGCGAAGGTTGGGCTCCACCGCGGCGGCGGCGAGGGAGAGCGCCGTGGCGGCCCCGCGCAGCGTGGCATTGCCCGGAGCGGATACGCCCTCGGTCCACACGGCCACGGCCCGCGCTTCCTCGCGGGAGCAGCCGCGGTGGGCAGCGAAGGCGGCGACGCCTTCGACCAGCGGATCGAGGGCGGCCACGGCTGGGTCGAGGCCGGTGAACAGCACGCCTTCGCGCAGGCCCCACGAAGAGAAGACGAGCCGCGACGGCGCGAGGTGACGGATCAGGGCGTGGAGCAGGGCGGCGGCATCGGGCAATGTGGCCAGCCGGGCGGAGCTGAGGCCGGGGATCGGGGCGAGTTCGGCGGGGGTGCGGGCCGCCAGGCCGCGGGCCATGGCGAGGGCTTCGTCGGCCGGAAGGGTGAAGCCGTGGGGATCGTCCGCAGGCCAGACGAGCTGTTGCATGGCGGCGCGGGCGAAGGCGCGCAGCGAACCGCCGACGAGGTAGAGCGTCGCGCCGGGGGCGGCGGTCCAGTCGGCCGCGGCGATCATGGACCCGATCTGGCCGGACAGCGCGGCGGGGTTGCCCGCGCGCAGCGTGGCGAGGCGCAGGGTGCCGAGCGGAAGGCTGACCCCGTGGCTGGCCTTGCCTGCCGCGACATCGACCAGTTCGAGGCTGCCGCCACCAAGGTCGGCGACGACGCCCGAGGCATCGGGGAAGGCGGCGATGACGCCTGCGGCGCTGGTCAGGGCCTCTTCCTCGCCCGCGAGGAGGCGGGGGGAGAAGCCGAGCCGGGCGATGCGGTCGAGGAACTCCGGTCCGTCGGCCGCGTCGCGCGCGGCGGCAGTGGCGACGAGATCGACCCGGGTCACGCCCTTGAGATCGAGCAGGCAGCGGTAGCGGGCGAGGGCGGCCAGCGCGCTGGCGGTGGCCTTCTTCGACAACCGCCCGGTTTCCGCGACGCCCTTGCCGAGCTTGGCCGTGACCTTCTCGTTGTGGAGGACGACGGGGGCGCGCTCCGGGCCGCCGTAGACGACGAGGCGGACGGTATTGGAGCCGACGTCGATGATCGCCCGGGCCGGGGCGAGATCGTCCGGAGCCGCGCCGCGGAATGGTTCGTTCAACGCCTCAAGACCTCTGTTCCAAGCCCCCTGCCCTGACCGTCGTTGGGAGGCGAATCACCGCCCGCCGCCGCGGCGCAGGGCCAGCTTGGGCACCTTGCGCCCGCTCGCCAAAGCAGCACCGCGCCCGGAAAGCGAGGGGTTGGTCATGAAATACCTGTGGAGGTTGAAAGGTTTCGGGCC
>DASTGC010000114.1:0-5216 GCA_035719485.1 Novosphingobium sp. | reverse complement strand
AGACCATTCTCCACACCGCACCGATCGGCTCTGGCAATTCCGGCGGTCCCCTGCTCGACTCATGCGGCCGGGTGATCGGGGCCAATTCCTTCGGCACTGCGTCGGAAACCAGCGCCGATTCGGAGTTCTATTTCGCCATTTCGATGCGCGAGATCATGCGCTTCCTGACCAATGCCGGCGTGAACGTGCGCGCCACCGGCGAGCCCTGCCGGAGCCTGGCGGAGCTGGACGCCGCCGAGCGCGAACGGCAGGCCAGCGCGCAGGCCCTGACGGACGAGCAGCGCCGCGCCGCGGAGGCAAAGCAGGGCGCCGCGCTCCAGGCGGCGACGAGGCAGGCCGAAATGGAAGTGATCGCCTCGCGGGAGAATCATCTTGCCCTCGCCGGCCTCGCGCTGCTCCTCGCCATGGCGAGCGGCGCGGCGGCTATCTGGCTCGGTCCGCAGGTGAAGCGCCGGCGTGAACGCAAGGCTGCTGTCGTGGCTGCAGCGGTCTTGCTGGTGCTGGTACCTTTGGCATGGTTCACCCGCCCCTCCATCGCCGGCATCGATGAACGCGCCCACGAGATCGTTGCCGAGGCCACCGAGGCGGCAACGCCGCAAGCCAGTACCCCGGCGACATCCGAAGCGGCCTACACCTGCGTGTTCAATCCCCAGCGCAGTCGGGTGACCGTATCCGAAACCGCCGACGTGCCGCTGAGCTGGAGCGCCGACGGCTGTGTCAATGGCCGCACGCAATATGGCCTCGGTGCCGATGGCTGGTCAAAGGTGCTGGCCCCCGGAAGCGAGGACGCCGTGACGATCGCCTCGTTCGACCCGGCCACCCGTACCTACCGCCAGGACCGCTACCTTCTCGATATCGACACCATGGGCAAGGTGCGCGCGGAGCGCGGCAAGTACCCGGCACCCGCCTGCGGCGCGGGAGAGGCCGAGGCGCGCAAACTGGGCGATTCACAGGCTGCCGTCCGTGCCCTGCTGCCTGCTCAGCCCAACGAGCGGATGGTCTACGACTGCCATCCGGCCCAATAGACCCCTGATCGGCAGCCGCTCGAATCTGCTTCGACAATCCAGCTTGGATACGAATGCGGAAAACCGGGCAATGCCGGTTTCATAGAACGCGATTTCGCACCCCAAACCGCCGGAAATCCGGCCCTTCCCCAATCACGACCCCGCGCCTTGCATATCGGGGATTTCATTGCTAGGCGCGGCGGCGTCGACAGGGGGCTGCCTTTCGCGCGGCCCGCTTTAGGCGGCTACCCGGTTCGTTCAGACCACCCGGATCAAGAAGGATAGAACGCGCGTGGACAATTCCAGCGGCATCACGGCCAGCCTGCAGGGGCGCTACGCCGCGGCGCTTTTCGAGCTCGCGCGCGAGCAGAACCTGGTTTCGGCAGTTGAGACCGATCTTGAACATCTCGGTCAGGCGCTCGTTGCCTCGCCCGATTTCGGCGCCCTGATCCGCAATCCCAAGGTCAGCCGCGAAGCCGCCGCCCAGGCGATGGACGCGGTCGCGGGCGTGCTCGGCCTGTCAGCCCTGACGAAGAACTTCCTCGGCGTCCTCGCCGGCAATCGCCGTCTCTCTGCCCTGCCCGAGATCGTCCGCGCCTTCGCCGCCATCGCTGCGGCCGAGCGTGGGGAAGTCACCGCCGAAGTCACCAGCGCCCACCCGCTGACCGACGACCAGCTCGCGGCCCTCGCCGCCAAGCTGCAGGCCCGCGAGGGCCGCACCGTCAAGTTGAAGGCGAGCGTCGATCCGGACCTTTTGGGCGGCCTCGTCGTCCGTATCGGGTCCACCCAGATCGACAGCTCGATCCGCACCCGTCTCAATTCCCTTGCCCAGGCCATGAAGGGCTAAGAAAGGCGAAACAATGGAAATCCGCGCCGCAGAAATCTCGAAGGTCATCAAGGACCAGATCGCCAGCTTCGGCACCGAGGCCCAGGTCTCGGAAGTCGGCACCGTGCTCTCGGTCGGTGACGGCATCGCCCGCATCCACGGCCTCGACAAGGTCCAGGCCGGCGAAATGGTCGAGTTCGCCAATGGCGTGAAGGGCATGGCCCTCAACCTCGAAGCCGATAACGTCGGCGTCGTGATCTTCGGCTCGGACGCCGAGATCAAGGAAGGCGACACTGTCAAGCGCACCGAAACGATTGTGGACGTCCCCGTCGGCAAGGGCCTGCTCGGCCGCGTGGTCGACGCGCTCGGCAACCCGATCGACGGCAAGGGCCCGATCGTCGACGCAGTGCGCCAGCGCGTCGAAGTCAAGGCTCCGGGGATCATCCCCCGCAAGTCGGTGCACGAGCCGGTGCAGACCGGCCTCAAGGCGATCGACGCCCTCGTGCCGATCGGCCGCGGCCAGCGCGAGCTGATCATCGGTGACCGTCAGACCGGCAAGACCGCCGTCGCCATCGACACCTTCATCAACCAGAAGGACGTCAACAAGGGCACCGACGAGAGCAAGAAGCTCTACTGCATCTACGTCGCCGTCGGTCAGAAGCGCTCGACCGTGGCGCAGATCGTCCGCCAGCTCGAAGAGAACGGCGCGATGGAATACTCCATCGTCATCGCCGCCACCGCTTCCGAGCCGGCTCCGCTCCAGTACCTCGCCCCCTACACCGGAGCGACCATGGGCGAGTTCTTCCGCGACAACGGCATGCACGCCGTGATCGTCTATGACGACCTTTCCAAGCAGGCCGTCGCCTACCGCCAGATGTCGCTCCTGCTGCGCCGCCCGCCGGGCCGCGAAGCCTACCCGGGCGACGTGTTCTATCTCCACAGCCGCCTGCTTGAGCGCGCCGCGAAGATGAACGACGACAATGGCGCCGGATCGCTGACCGCGCTGCCGATCATCGAAACCCAGGCGGGCGACGTCTCGGCCTACATTCCGACCAACGTGATCTCGATCACCGACGGCCAGATCTTCCTCGAAACCGGCCTGTTCTACCAGGGCGTCCGCCCGGCCATCAACGTCGGCCTCTCGGTTTCGCGCGTCGGTTCCTCGGCCCAGACCAAGGCGATGAAGAAGGTCGCCGGCTCGATCAAGCTGGAGCTCGCGCAGTACCGCGAAATGGCGGCCTTCGCGCAGTTCGGCTCGGACCTCGACGCCTCGACCCAGAAGCTGCTGAACCGCGGCGCGCGCCTGACCGAGCTGCTCAAGCAGAAGCAGTTCAGCCCGCTCTCGTTCGAGGAGCAGACCGTCTCGATCTTCGCCGGCACCAACGGCTACCTGGATTCGATCCCGGTTGACCGCGTGACCGAGTACGAGGCCGAGATGCTCAGCTTCCTGCGCGACAAGCACGCCGATGCCCTGGCCGAAATCCGCGACACCAAGGACTTCGGTGACAGCGCCAAGGCCAAGATCGTCGCGGCGCTCGACGCCTTCGGCAAGCAGTTCGCTTAAGAGAACCCGTTATCTCGCCCGTCACCCTGAACTTGTTTCAGGGTCCATCTCTCGGGATGGCACGGCGGGTGGGGCGACATGGATGCTGAAACAAGTTCAGCATGACGTTTAGGGGACAGGTTTCGGCTTATGGCCAGCCTTAAAGAACTCAAAGGCCGGATCAACTCGGTCAAGTCGACCCAGAAGATCACCAAGGCCAAGCAGATGGTCGCGGCGGCGAAGCTGCGCAAGGCGCAGGCCTCGGCCGAGGCCGCGCGCCCTTATGCCGAGCGCCTGGCCAAGGTCATGGGCAGCCTCGCCTCGCGCGTCGCCGGCCAGGACAATGCGCCCAGGCTGCTGCGCGGAACCGGGTCGGACGCCCGCCACCTGATGGTGGTGGTCAATACCGACAAGGGCCTGTGCGGCGGTCTCAACTCGAACATCGTCAAGGAAGCCCGCTCGCAGGCCCGCGCCCTCCAGGCCGCCGGCAAGCAGGTCAGCTTCTATCTCGTCGGCAAGAAGGGCCGCGCGCCGATCAAGCGCGATTTCCCCGATGCCGGCAGCTCGGGCTTCGACACCAGCTCCGTGCGCACGCCGGGCTTCGAGGAAGCCGAGGCGATCGCCCAGGAACTTGTCGCCATGTTCGATGCCGGCAAGTTCGACGTCGCCCACCTGGTCTTCCCGGTGTTCAAGTCGGCCCTCACCCAGGACCCGGTGACCGTGCAGCTCATCCCCGTCCCCGCCCCGGCGCAGACCGACGCCTCGGGCGCCTCGGTCGAGTACGAGCCGGGCGAAGAGGAAATCCTCGCCGACCTGCTGCCGCGCTACGTCAAGACCCAGCTGTTCGGCGCCCTGCTGGAGCGCGAAGCTTCCGAACACGGCGCGTCGATGACCGCGATGGACAACGCAACGCGCAACGCGGGCGAGCTGATCAACAAGCTCACCATCCAGTACAACCGCAGCCGCCAGGCCGCGATCACCACCGAACTCATCGAAATCATTGCTGGTGCGGAAGCACTGTAGCAACAACTTAAGTCTTCGGCGCCGAAGCGCTCTGACGAGATAGAAGGCAAGGAAACCAACATGGCCACCGCCACCATCACCGCTAACGGCAAGATCAGCCAGGTCATCGGCGCCGTCGTCGACGTGACCTTCGACGGCGAGCTGCCGGCGATTCTCACCGCGCTCGAGACCGACAATAACGGCTCGCGCCTGGTCCTCGAGGTTGCCCAGCACCTCGGCGAGAACACCGTCCGCACCATCGCCATGGACGCGACCGACGGTCTCACCCGCGGCCAGCCCGTGACCAACACCGGCGCGCAGATCTCGGTCCCGGTCGGCCCGAAGACCCTGGGGCGCATCCTCAACGTCATCGGCGAGCCGATCGACGAGCGTGGTCCGGTCGGCGCCGACCAGAAGGCCCCGATCCACGCCAAGGCCCCGGAATTCATCGAGCAGTCGACCGAAGCGGCCATTCTGGTCACCGGCATCAAGGTCATCGACCTGCTCGCGCCCTATGCGCGCGGCGGCAAGATCGGCCTGTTCGGCGGTGCGGGTGTCGGCAAGACCGTGCTCATCCAGGAACTGATCAACAATATCGCCAAGGGCCACGGCGGCGTTTCGGTCTTCGCGGGCGTCGGCGAACGCACCCGTGAGGGCAACGACCTCTATCACGAGTTCCTCGACGCCGGCGTTATCGCCAAGGACGCCGACGGCAACGCCACGCCGGATGGCTCGAAGGTGGCGCTCGTGTTCGGCCAGATGAACGAGCCGCCGGGCGCCCGCGCCCGCGTCGCGCTCTCGGGCCTGACCATGGCCGAGTACTTCCGCGACACCGAAGGCC
>DASTGC010000113.1:0-19572 GCA_035719485.1 Novosphingobium sp. | reverse complement strand
TGTCGAACGCCTTGATCCGGAAAACCATTTCCAATTCCCGGCCCACCTCGACCGTATCCCCCTCGACATCCGCGAATTCGACCTTGAGGCGGCCGCCGCCATCGAAATCAATCATGCCATAGTAGAAGGGCGGTGCAGGGGTGTAGGTCAAAGAATCCGCGGTGTAGGTCACGAGCCGGGCGCGGCGATCGGCCAGCGGATAGTCTTCCTGGGTCGAATGGGCGTGGTCGTTAGGGTTCACGCCAATCACGCTCTTCGGAAACTGGACGGTCCCGGTGCGCGTGCACCGGCCGCCGACCAGCCCCAACACCGCCTTGCGGTTGCGCCAGAGCGGCGCGGCATATTGCTTGTAATCGGCCTCGGCGCGCATGCCGGTCTCCAGATCGATCAGGCCGCGATGGAACAGCCAGCGCATGTAGTTCTGGTCAGCCTGGCCGCTGGCCAGGTGCCCGCGCACACCGCGACGTGGCTGGATACGAGCAATATGCGGAGTCACTTCAAGCAGGACAAGGTCGACGCCCTGCCCGAATCCGACCAACAGGATCTTCTCGCCCGGCTGAGCCTTTTCCAGCTCCGAAACGAGCAGCACCAGAGGATGCGCTGCCCCGCTGTCGCCCACCTTGTCAGCCAGCGTATCGGCGACTGCTTCTGCGCGGAAACCGGCCTTCTTGGCGACCGAGGCAGCCACCCCGCGCACGTTGAGCGGAATGACGACACGATCGATGGCGTCGGCCGCCTGTCCGAGTGCAGCCAGACCCTCCTTGAGCGAGTTCACCAACAGGCCGTGATAGCCCTCATCGCGGATCCACCGGGCTTCCCAGCCGTAGTCGAAATCCGCTCCCGTCGCGCGGAAATGGTCGATGAAATCGGCCGTGACACTGTGCGCCCCGAGGAAATTGGCGACGGCTTCGCCCTGTCCGACCACCACGCTCGCCGCGGCATCGCCATTCAGCATTTCCGCCTCGGAGGCCGGCCGGGCCTTGCGCATGTCCGCCGCGATGCACAGTTGCGGCGCGGCATTGACAGCCTCGGTCGCCCGGAGTGCCTGGATCAGGCCCCCGGTTGCGGCACGCAAGCTGCCCCCGACATCGAGGGTGCCTACGGCATCATCGAGGTTCAGCGCATCCTTGACGATGCCGGCATTCTGCCGGTCCGCAAAGGGCAAGGTAGTCGATGCGAGGAGGACCGTGCCGATCCGCGAGCGATCGAACCCGGCGAGCCCATCCCGCCCCGCTTCGACGGCCATGGTCACGCTGTCTTCGTCCCAGTCACCGATCGCACGCTCGCCTTTTGCAAGGCTCTTCAGCTGGGGTGCAAACCACGCGTTCGGCGCAAAGATGGCCGACCGCTGGAGGCGTTTCCTGGGCACATAGGCCCCAAAGGCAAGGATCCCGGTGGTCATGTCTACTCCGCGCAAGGATAGGTACGGACTGGCCGGGCCCGGCAGGCAGCCTCGAGCGGGACCGCCGGCAGGGCCAGTGCGCCGTGAGGCAACGGGCCGAGCCATAACGACGCCAATCGAATATTCAATAGGCCAAGCGCCTGCCCGGCGCTGTACCGCTGGCACTAAGACGGTATGGGCTCCCTGCGGATTGCATGACCTGCCCTGAATGAATTGTGCCAAGCTTCCGATCCCCCGAGGCTGCTCCCGTCAATCGGGAGCGTTCAGCCCATGGAGCTTGAACCGCGATTTTTCTTGCCTTAGAGAGCAGGTCTATCTAGCGCTCGTTCAGTGCCGGGGTGGGGCTGATTGGGATGGCTGCGGCGTTGCGTCTGGACTTGCAGATAGACAGTGTGCCCTCCCGATATCGCATTCAGATCGCGTCGGCGGATCAATCGATTTGCAGGAGGATGGTTTTGTGCCGGTGATTTCCAGCACGGTTGATACTCGATCATCGAGCTTCAAGGAAAACGAGCAACACAACCTGATGCTCAAATCGGAGCTGCATGCCAAGCGCAGAACCGCAAGGGCGGGCGGCGACGACGCGGCCAAATCGAGGCATACCGCAGCCGGCAAGCTGCTCGCGCGCGAGCGGGTGGACGCTCTCCTCGATCCGGGCTCACCCTTTCTTGAGCTGTGCACGCTCGCGGGCGGCGCAGCCGATTCGACCGCGCCGCTTGGCGCCGGGATGATCACCGGCATCGGCAAGGTCAGCGGGCGTGCCTGCATGATCATCGCCAACGATGCGACGGTCAAAGGCGGCACCTATTTCACTCAGACCTGCCGCAAGCACGTGCGAGCGCAGCAGGTCGCATGGCAATATGGCCTGCCCAACATCACTCTGGTGGATTCGGGCGGCGCGTTCCTGCCGGAACAGGCGGGCATTTTCCCGGATGCTGGGCAATTCGGCACCGTCTTCCACCAGATCGTCCGCCAGTCGGCTGACGGCATCCCGCAGATCGCCAGCGTGCACGGCGCGTGCACTGCGGGCGGCGCCTACATTCCCGCCCTGTCCGATCAGACCGTCATCGTGCGGCAGCAGGGCTACATGCATCTCGGCGGACCGGAAATCGTCTTTGCCGCGACAGGCGAGCGGATTGACCGCGAAACGCTTGGCGGTGCCGACATGCATTCGCGCGTCAGCGGCGTGACCGACCACCTGGCGGAAGACGATCGCGACGCGTTGAGGATCCTGCGCGAGCTGGTTCGGGACCTGCCGGGACAGCCGAATTTCTTGCGGCCGCCCTCGCCCGCGCTACCGCCCCGCTACGATCCGAACGAACTTTACGGCATCATCAGCAAGGATGCGCGCATTCCCACCAATACGCGCGAAATCCTGGCACGGCTGATCGACGACAGCGAATTCGACGAGTTCAAGCCGCTCTATGGCAGCACCCTGCTTTGCGGGTTCGCGCGCATTCACGGGTTCGAAGTGGGCATCCTCGCAAACCAGGGTGTGCTGTTCACCGAGTGCGCCTTGAAAGCGGTCCACTTCATCGACTTGTGTTGCAAGCGCAACATTCCGCTGCTGTTCATGGCAGACATCACCGGATACATGGTCGGGCGTGATGCGGAAACCGGCGGCATTTCCAAGGCCGGCGCGAAGATGATCACCGCCATGTCCTCCGCCAATGTACCCAAGTACAACATCATCATCGGCAACTCTTTCGGCGCGGGCTACATGGGCATGTGCAGCCGCCCGTTCGAGCCGACACTGGCATTGGGCTGGCCCAATGGCCGCGCCGCGCTCATGGGACCGGAACAGGCTGCCACGACTCTCGCCATGGTTCAGCGCGCCAAACGCTCGCGCGACGGGGAAGAATGGCCTGCTGAGGAGGAGGCCGCGTTCCGGGCCAAGATAGCCGGCCAGTTCGAGGAGTTCCAGGGCATCTACAATTTCTCGTCTCACATCTGGCTCGACGAGATCATCGATCCCGTGGAGACCCGTGCCGTAATGGGCCTGGCGCTCGACCTGAGTGCACGCACGCCCCCCAGTGAAACTCGCTTCGGCGTTCTACGGATGTGATCTGCGATGATCCGTAAGCTCTTAATCGCCAATCGCGGCGAGATCGCGATCCGCATCGCCCGGACCTGCCGCCGGCTGGGTATCTCAGTCGCCTCGGTCCATTCCGTTGCCGACCGCGACGCACTGCATGTGCGCGAGATCGGCGAATCCTACGAGATCGGCGAATCTGCTCCGTCAAGCAGCTATCTCAACATCGCTGCCATCCTGGACGCAGCCCGCAGCGCCGGTGCGGATGCAATTCATCCAGGAATTGGCTTTCTTGCCGAATCGCCCGAATTCGCCGCGGCCGTGGAAGAGGCCGGTTTCGTGTTCGTTGGGCCGCGTCCGCAGTCGCTGGCCGATTTCGGCGACAAGGCGACCTCCAAGGTTTTCGCCATCGCCGCCGGCGTTCCGATCATCCAGGGAACCGAGGAGCCGTCATCTGATACGCCGTTCCTGGCGGCGCGCGCGAAGGAGATGGAACTTCCGCTGATGCTCAAGGCGGTCGCCGGCGGCGGTGGGCGCGGATCGCGGATCGTGCACAGTCACGATGGCATTGCGGACGCTATCCAGAGCGCCATGCGCGAGGCCCAATCGGCCTTTGGCCGGCCTGATCTGATCATCGAGACCTTCATCGCCTCCGCCCGCCACGTCGAAGTCCAGGTGGTAGGCGATGGCAACGGCCACGTCCTCCATCTGTTCGAACGCGAATGCTCACTGCAGCGGCGCTTCCAGAAGATCATCGAGGAAGCCCCTGCCCAGCACCTGAAGCCGGAACTGCGCGAGGCCATAACCGCCGATGCCGTCCGTCTCGCCGCCAGCGTCAATTATCGCAGCGCCGGTACCTTCGAATTCCTGGTTTCGGGTGATCGGTATTACTTCCTCGAGTGCAACCCGCGCCTGCAGGTCGAGCATACCGTTACCGAGGAGATCACCGGCGTCGACATCGTCGAACTCCAGCTGCGGGTTGCCGCGAACGGGGCCTTGCCCATCGACCAGTCGGCGGTAGCCATGCACGGCCATGCGGTCCAGGCGCGGCTCTATGCCGAAGACCCGGCCCATGAGTTCCTGCCGTCAACCGGCCACGTTCGGGTCTTCGTTCCGCCGCGGGGAAACGTGCGCGTGGAAACAGGCATCGAATCCGGCAGCGAGATCACACCACACTACGATTCCCTCCTCGCAAAGATCATCGTCCGTGCAGACAACCGGGTGGCCGCCCTGGCACAGCTGCGCAACGCTATCATGGACACCACCGTCCTGGGCGTGGAGACAAATCTGGGACTGCTCGCCGCCCTCTGCGCTGATCCCTGCGTCATCGCCGACGACGTCGACAACCGCTATATCGACCGGCAGCTGCCCGGGATGTTCCTTGGCCAGGCGCCGGAACCGTTCCTGGCGGCAGTGGCAGGCGCGATTGATTTCAGGGCCGGGCTTGCTGCGCCTGACGGAGGCACGTGGAAATCCCCCGAGTTTACGTCGTGGCGGATGTCGGACGGAGCCGATGAGCTGTCGACCGACTGGCTCGGCGCCACTCTGTTCGAATCCCGCGGACACAAGTACCGGATGCATCGCCATGCCCTTGGCAAGGATCGGTTCGCCATTTCCGTGGGCGAGGCCACTTTCGTGATCGACCTGTCCGAAGTGGAACCCGGCCGATTCTCAGCCCGGTCAGGCAGCCGCACGATTCTTTGCCGCGCGAGCGTGGCCGGCGATGCCGTCTTCCTTGCCGCTGCCTCGGGCGCCTATAAATTCCTTACTGCCAACCTGCTTGACGGCAACGGCGCGGGGACGGCGAGTGATGGACGCGTCATGTCGGACATGATGGGCGTGGTCATCAAGGTTAACGTGAAACCCGGCGACGAGATCGAGCTGGGAGACGTGATCATGTTGCAGGAATCGATGAAGATGGAGCTGACCATTGCGGCACCTTGCGCCGGCACGGTCAAAGCGGTTCATTGTGGCGCGGGCGACATGATCGAGCGCAACGTCCTCGTCGTAGAGATCGAGCCCAGGGCTGTGGAGGACTCGGAATGAACGACCTGCCGAAGAAAGTCGTTTTCCATGAAGAGGGCCCGCGCGAGGGCTTTCAGATAGAGAAGCAGCTGTTCCCGTTGGCCGACCGCGTGGCGCTGATCAACGCGCTCGCTGCGTCCGGGCTCGAGCAGGTCCAGGTCGGCTCCTTCGTGAGCCCCAAGGCCGTTCCCAGCATGGCCGACATCCACGATCTGTTCGCGGCCATCACGCCGCTTCCGGGCGTGCGATTCACAGGCCTGTGGCTCAATGAGAATGGCTATCGCCGCGCAAGTGCTACACCGAACATCTACCTTGACGGCAAGATCCTGCTCTACAACACCGAGACCTTCAGCCAGAAGAACAACAATTGTTCGGTCGCGGAAATGCGCCAGCGCCAGGCCGCCATGGTTGACCTCTACAAGGCCGATGGCGTGCCTTACGAGCAGGCCTACATCCTCACTGCCTTCGGCTGCAACTACGAGGGGGACATCCCGCTCGACGTGGTCGTTGAGACCTCCGTCTATGCAGCTGATCTGGCCCGCGATAGAGGTCTGCCGCTGCCACGCCTCTTCCTTGCCGATACGGTTGGTTGGGCCAACCCCGAGGATCTCAAGCGCCGCATCGGCGCGGTTCGCGATGCCGAGCCCGATGCGCCGATCGGGCTGCACCTGCATGACACCCGCGGACTGGGCGCCGCCAACTTCTATGCAGCGCTCGAGATGGGCGTCGACATGTTCGACAGTTCGGTCGCGGGCTTGGGCGGATGCCCCTTCGCCAACCATGCGAACAGCCATGGCGCGGGCAACATCTGCACAGAAGACATGGTTCTGATGTGCCATGAGATGGGCATCGAAACCGGGATCGACCTGCCGGCGCTGATCGAGGCATCGTTGCTGGCCGAACGGATCATCGGACGCCCTCTTGCAGGCAAGCTCATGCATGCCGGCATGCCGAAGCGGCACCACTAAACACGGGAGTATTACGATGACGGTAGAAGCCCTGCGCCGAACTGAAGGCGTGCTTCTTTGTGACGTGCAGGACGGCATCTGCACCATCACGATCAACCGGCCTGAACAGCGCAATTCGCTGTCGATCGAGGTCGGCAACGGCCTCTACAAGCTTTGGGAGAAGATTGACGAAACACCCGAAGTGCGGGTCGTCATCCTGACTTCCGCGGACTGCGGAACGTTCTGCGCAGGGCAGGATCTCAAGGAGGCCGCCCGCATGAAGCAGGAAACGGGTGAAGATATCCTGACTTTCTTCAAGGACCCGTTCCACTTCCGCATGCGCCGGGTCAAGGTGCCGATCATTGCAGCGATGACGGGCCACCTCATGGCGGGCGGCATGCTGATGAGCCTGAACTGCGACATTCGCGTTGGCCTCAAGGGCACCAAGGTCGGCATTACTGAGTCCAAGATCGGTCGGGGGTCCCCCTGGGGGATGCCGCTCATGTGGATGCTGCCGCAGCCCTTGCTGATGGAAATGGTCCTGACCGCCCAGCTCTACCCGATCGAGCGCTTCCACGATCTCGCCTTCGTGAACTATCTGGAAGACTCGCCCGACGAGGTTCGCGCGCGCGCCCTGGAACTCGCCAAGACGATCCGGGACAACGCCCCGATGTCGGTAATCGCCGGTAAGCGGGCGCTGCTGACGACGATGAGCGTCGGGTGTGACACGGGTCTTGAAATGGCGTGGCAAATCTATCGCGAAGTCTATGCCAGCGAAGACGCTCAGGAAGGCCCGCGCGCTTTCGCCGAAAAGCGGCCGCCGCGCTGGCAGGGGCGTTAAAGCCTCGAGTAATCAATAACAAACACCTGGAGGCAACGTGTTTCTCGAACTGACCGAAGATCAGGAGCTGCTGAAGGACAACTTCGGAAGACTCTTCCGCTCGGAGAGTACGGCCCAGCGGATTCGTGAAGCACAGCCGCTGGGTTTCGATGCCCAGCTCTGGTCGCAGGTAGTAGAACTTGGCGCCCCGGCGATACGGGTTCCGGAAGATCAAGGCGGACTTGGGTTTTCGCTGCTCGATTGCGCGGTGATCGTCGAAGAGGCCGGCCGCAATCTCGCCTCGGTACCGCTGGTCGACGTCGTGGTCTGCGCAAGGCTGATTGGCGAGGCGGGGCCGGCGGGCGCTGAACTCCTGGCCCGCCTGCTCGACGGGACAGCAAAGTCTGCCTTCGCGCTCACGCCGTTCCAGGAGGAACCCACGCAAATCATTTCGCAGGCGGCGATCGCGGACGTGATTGTAGGCCTCGATGGGGACGAGCTCGTCGCCATCGAGCAGACCGCGCCGATGGCTGCCGACGTGACCGGCGGCGGATTGCCGGCTGCGCGTATGAGCACCGCGGCCAAGAAGGGCCGGACCGTCCTCGCATCCGGGGAGCAGGCCAAGGCGCTGTTCCAGTCGGGCCAGGAAGAGTGGCGCCTGCTCACTGCCGCTTTCCTGATCGGCCTGCAGGCACGCGCCACGGAAATGGCGGCTGCTTATGCCAACGAACGGCACGCCTTCGGTCGTCCGATCGGCACTTTCCAGGGCATCTCGCATCCGCTGGCAAACTCGTTTGCCGAGGCGCATGGTGCCCGGCTCCTGTTGTGGAAAGCCGTCTGGGCCAATGCCCAGGGCCTCGACATGGCCGGTGCGCTATCCGCCCTGGTCTGGTGGTCGATTGCCGACCGGATCACGCTCAGCGTCGGTCAGGCCATGCGCACCTTCGGGGGATACGGCCTCAGCACCGAGTACGATATTTACCTCTTTCACATGCGCGCGGCCGGACTGGTGGTATCCGGCGGAACCGCGCAGGCCGCGCTGGCCCGGGCCGGTGATCGCCTGTTTGGTAAGGCCCAAGTTGCCCTGCCCCCCGCCGGAAAGTGCGACATCGACTTTGCCCTGCCGGACTACGCTAGCGACTTGATTCGCCAGGTGACGGACTTCTGCAATGCAGAGATGACGCCGGCCATGCGCGCCAAGGCACACCATTCCACGGCAAGCCACAATCCCGAATTCCAGCGTAAGCTGGGCGAAGCCGGATTCCTCTACTTCGGCTGGCCCGACGATCCCGAGATCAATCGCAGCGCAACCAAGACCTTTGCCGTCTACTCGGCCCTCGAAGCGCAGGGATACACCACCAATCTCCTGGTCACGTCCGACTGGGTCGGGCGCATGGTATTCATGTTCGGCTCGGAGGAGGCCAAGCAGGAAATCGTTCCACACCTCCGCAAGGGTGCGTTCAGCTGCAGCCTGGGATTCTCGGAGCCAGGCAGCGGATCGGACATTTTCGCCGCACGGACCCGCGCTGTGCGGGATGGCGATGACTGGATCATCAACGGTTCCAAGATGTGGACCACGGGCGGTCCTTACGCCGACTACGTTTTCCTGCTCACCCGCACCGGGCCGGAGCCGAGCGGCCCGAAGGGCATCACGATGTTTGCGGTGCCGACGAGCCTGCCGGGCTTCAGCTTTCAGCGGGTGAACACATATCAGGACGAACAGACCAGCATCACCTTCTATGCCGACATGCGGATCCCCGACAAATACCGATTGGGCGAGGTCGATGGCGGCCTGAAGATCATGGCGGCGGCGCTCCAGCTCGAGCACTCCGCAGGTTCGTCGATATTCCTCGGCCAGGTGCCGATGATGGAAGCGGCCATGAGGTGGGCAAGGACCGAGGCGCATGGCTCCATTCCGGCAGAGCGGGCCGAGGTCAGGACCGGCATGGCCAAGGTATTCGGCCGCTACCACATGAGCGAAGCCTTTGCCCTGTGGGTCCTGTATCAAACCGAAAGCGGGGTTCACAGCCGGTGGGCAGGACCAGTCTCAAAGATGTCCGTTACGGAGGCCTATGTCGCTAACGCCTGGGATCTGCGGGAGATTGTCGGCCCAGAGTCGATGACCGTCGACAAAAGCGATCTCGGCGTGATCGAGCTCGCGCTGCGCCGCGCCTACGGTTCGACCATCTATGGCGGCACCAGCGAAGTCCACCGGAGCCTCACCGCCGAACAGGCACTGGGGCTGGCCAAGAGTCGCGGCTGATGGGATCGATCGCGGAGCAGAATTCAGGCACGGGCCCGGTTCGCGAGGCACATCGCTTCGACGAGCAGGCGCTCGCGCGGTGGATGAGCGGAAACGTCGACGGATTTGCCGGTCCGCTGAATGTCGAGCAGTTCAAGGGTGGCCAGTCCAACCCGACCTACAAGCTGGTCACACCGGGCAGAACCTATGTGATGCGGCGCAAGCCACCCGGCGTCCTGCTCAAAGGTGCGCACGCCATCGAGCGGGAAGCCCGGGTGCTGGCGGCGCTCCATGGGGCCGGGTTCCCCGTTCCGCAGATGATGGGCCTGTGCACGGACGACGCCGTGATCGGCACGTGGTTCTACATCATGGAACTGGTCGACGGGCGCATCTTCTGGGATGCGACTTTCCCCGGCATCAGCCGCGCCGACCGCCCTGCCTATTTCGACGCGATGAACCAAACCATCGCCAGGTTGCACTTGTTCGATCCCGACGCGATCGGTCTTGGCGATTATGGAAAGCCCGGCAGCTATTTCGCGCGGCAGATCTCGCGCTGGTCACGACAGTATCTCGACGACGTCGACGCCGGGCGAGATCCGCTGATAGATCGCCTGATCGAATGGCTCCCGGAGAATATCCCGGCCAGCGAAGAGGTCAGCATCACGCATGGCGATTTCCGCTGTGACAACATGATTTTCCATCCGACCGAGCCGCGAGTGGTGGCAGTGCTTGACTGGGAACTTTCGACGCTGGGCCATCCTCTGGCAGACTTTGCCTACCATGCCATGATGTATCGAATGCCGGCGGATATCGTGGCGGGTCTCGCCGGAGAAAATCTGGCAGCGCTGAATATCCCGACTGAAGACGAATACAAGGCCGCCTACGCGAGGCGACTCGGGCGGGGAGACCTGCCCGGGTACGATTTTGCGATTGCTTTCAATTTCTTCCGTTTGGCGGCAATCTTCCACGGCATCAAAGGACGAGTGATCAGAGGCAATGCGGCCAACGCCCAGGCGCAGCAGCGGGTTGCGGTCTTGCCCAAACTCATCAGGCTGGCGTGGGAGCAGGCTGAACGCGTGGGTGCCCGCTGAGAAACGGGCCGGTCCTGGAATAGATAAAACACCGAGAGGCGAACATGATTGGTGAAATAGTGGACGATGCCGAGACGTTCCTGAACCGCCTCAAGATGTTTCTCACCTCACCTCCGTCCGGAAACTTCGTCGAGTTCGAAGGACGCTGGTGGACCGGCTCGGAAGTCGCCGAAGCTGGACTGAATCTCGACAAGCTGTTGCAGGAAGCCGGCGTACCTCACGACGTTGCGATAGGGGTCGTGGTGCGCAACCGCATCGGTCATGCCTGCGCCTTGTGGGGTCTCGTCGGGTCCGGACGATCGGTGGTGTCGCTGTCATCGCTCCAGCCCGACAAGATGATCGTCCAGGACGTCGAGAATATGCGGCTCGGCGTCGTTGTTGCGGAGGAAAGCGACTGGACCGAGGCGCTCCGCGCGACCCTCTCGGCAGGCCGCATCGGCGTTGTCATCAATCAAGGCGGAATCACGTCTCGCCTGATGGAGCCCGCTGCCCTCACGCTTGAGGATCCACTCCGGCGCGACACCATGTCCGTCACGATTCTGACGAGCGGAACCACCGGCGTGCCGAAGCGCTTCGAGCTGGGACCCGGCACCCTGATGAAGGGCAAGCCGATGATTTCGAATGCCGACCCGACCATCACCGGCAATCAGATCGAAGTCCACATTCACCACTTCAGTTCGGTCGGCGGCATACTCCAGATGCTGGCCTATGCAGCGTATCGCCTGCCCTTCTGCCTGCTGGAGAAATTCGAACCCCACTCATGGGTTGCGGCGGTGGATCGCCACGGCACTAGGATGCTCGGCATCGTCCCGCCGATCGTCAGAGCGCTGCTGGCAGCGGACCTGCCTCCGGATGCGCTCAAATCAGTTGAGCTGTTTTATGGCGGTGGCGGCGCGCTGGAGCCGGAAACGATCGCCAGGTGCGAGGAGCGTTTCGGACTCAGGGTATGCTGGGGCTACGGCGCCACCGAATTTGGTGGCACGGTCGCCACTTGGACGCGAAAAACCAAAGACCAGTTCGGCGACAAGCCGGGTAGCTGCGGCATTGCACAACCAGGCTTCAAGACCCGCATCGTGGATATAAACACGGGTGAACCCCTGCCGGCGGGCGAGGAAGGGCGCCTGGAAGTTCTGGCCAGTGGCATTTCGAACGAATGGATCGTAACCAACGACCTCGCCAAAATGGACGACGACGGCTTCCTGTACATTCTGGGGCGGCTCGATGGAGCGATCAACCGGGGCGGATACAAGGTTCTCCCCGAGGTTGTCGCCTCGGCGCTGCGTCGTCACCCCGACGTGGCGGAAGCCGTGGTATTCGGCATCCCCGATCCGCGCCTCGGCGAGATTCCGGTTGCTGCAGTGGAACTAAGGGAATCAGCCAAGCCTGTCACAGGCGATGAACTGCGCGCCTTCAGCCGCGATCACCTCATCGCGACATCCGTCCCGGCAGAAGTCCGGGTGTACCCACGTCTTCCGCGGAGCCTCACGCTGAAAGTGGATATTCCCAAGCTTCGCAGTGAATGGGCATCTGGATTCGCCCAGGCGAATTGAGCTCAGCCGGCGAGCAAGCGCCTTGCCCATTCCGCGAATTCGCCGAAGGCGGCTGCGCTCGCCAGCGGCAGGTCGGCATGGAACAGCGGCCAAGCATGGACCATGTCCTTGTGCACCGAAAGCTGCACGGACCTGCCAGCTTCCGCCAGCTTGCGCGTGAACGCCAGCGATTCAGCGAGGAGCGATTCGGCCCCGCCGACATGAATCAGTGTACTGGGAAACTTCTCCAGCGTGGCGAAGAGCGGCGATATCTCGGGATGGAAAAGGTCTTGCCCGCCGCAATACCACTCCGCCCAAACCTTCAATGCCTCCGGCACCAAAAGCGGATCGCGTCTCAGGTCATGAGTGACGGGCACGTTGGCAAGGTCAAGCCAGGGGCTCAGCAGATAGGCGCCTACCGGCATGGGCAAGCCTGCCTTGGCCGCCCGCAGGAGCATCGCCGCGGTAAGATTGCCTCCGGCAGAATCGCCGACCACGATCAGCCTGTCCGGCGCAACGCCCCGGTCGAGGACGAAACGGTAATTTGCGAGCGCTTGATCCAGGCCGGCCGGAAACGGATGTTCGGGTGCGAGCGGGTAGCCCATGTTGAACGCGGGGAGGCCAGCCGCCTCGGCAATCCGCGCCACCATGTGACGGTGTTCCGCCGGACTGCCGAAGACATGCCCGCCCCCATGGTGGAACAGGATCGCGGCCGAACCGTCAGCCCCCTTCGGCAGGATCAATTCCCCCGTCACCGCGTCGGATGCGATCTCCTCGGTGCGGCATTCCGGCGGCAGGGGAATCGACCGGCTGACCTCCTCGGAGACCTGCCGCAATTGCTTCAGGCCACGCGTCTGGGCGAGTTGGCGTTCCGGCCATCCCTGAAGGAATCTGGCGAGCTCGTTCAGCTCCCCGTCGCTCATCGCTTGCCGTACTTGGCTGCGTTTGCAGACAGGCGCGCAACCGCTTCCTGATACTCGCGCCCGAACTGTTCCACCCGCTGCGCCGCAGGGACGATTTCGGTGACTGCTCCGATCCCCTGCCCGCAACCCCATACGTCGCGCCACGGCTTGACCTTGGGCGTGTCGGGATTGAAGTTCATGGCCGACGGATCTGACGTCGGGAGATTGTCAGGGTCCAGCCCATTGGCGGCAATGCTCGGCTTGAGGTAGTTGCCGTGCACACCGGTGAACAGGTTGGAATAGACAATGTCGCTCGAGTTGCATTCGGTGATCATCGTCTTGTAGCGGAGGTCGGCAACTGCCTCTTCCGTCGCGATGAAGGGAGAGCCGATATAGGCAAGATCGGCCCCCATTGCCTGTGCTGCCGCAATCGCACCGCCTGTGGCGATCGATCCCGAGAGAGCGACAGGACCATCGAACCAGGTCCTGATTTCCTGAATTAGAGCGAACGGAGAGGTGGTGCCCGCATGTCCGCCCGCGCCGGTGGCGACCGCAATGATCCCGTCCGCGCCCTTTTCGATCGCCTTACGGGCAAACTGGTCGTTAATCACGTCATGCATCACGATGCCGCCGTAGGAATGGATGGCATCGTTGACGTCTTGCCGCGCGCCCAGCGAGGTGATGATCATCGGCACCTTGTACTTGACGCAGAGTTCGAGATCTTCCTCGAGCCGGGGGTTGCTCTTGTGCACGATCAGGTTGACCGCATAGGGCGCGTCCTGATCGGTAAGCTCGTCGTTCAGCCGCTGCAGCCATTGCTCGAAGACGCCGGATGGGCGCGCATTGAGCGACGGGAACGACCCGACCATGCCGGCGCGGCAAACCGAAATCACCAGGTCGCACTGTGAAATGATGAACAGCGGCGACGCAATGGCGGGGACCGAGAGGCGCCCCTCTAACAAGGCAGGAAGTGACATCGTGATCGATCCGTTTGGTTTCCAGGGCAATTAACTTATCGCCAGCGCGAACGAGAAGGCCATTGTGTGACAACCTAACGAGGGATAGATAGGTTGGCGAGGTTGCGCAAGAGCCCCCTGCTAGGAACGATCAGTGATGAAAAACACATAAGTCAATGCAACTGTGCGCAGAGGCATGGTGGCTACAACTTCGCTCCTGCCGATCGCGCAAAATGCCGTTGAAAGCCACAATCTGTCGGGCAAGCTTGACGGTACCAAGCTGATGCCTACTGCGTCTTCTCCAGCATTGCCCAATCAATTCTCGAAAACGGGAGTCGTTCAGAGTGATTAACAAGCGCTATGACAGTGCTGCAGCAGCCCTGGACGGGCTGTTGTTCGACGGCATGACGCTCGCCGTCGGCGGCTTCGGCCTGTGTGGCCTTCCAGAAACGCTAATCCTGGCGCTACGCGACAGTGGCGTGCGCAACCTTACGGTCATCTCGAACAACGCCGGTGTAGACGGTTGGGGTCTTGGCCTGTTGCTGGAGACCCGCCAGATCAGCAAGATGATCTCATCATACGTGGGCGAGAACAAGGAATTTGAGCGGCAGCACCTGAGCGGCGAAATCGAGCTGGAGTTCTGTCCCCAGGGCACCCTGGCTGAGCGCATGCGTGCCGGCGGGGCGGGCATTCCGGGCTTCTACACGCGAACCGGGGTCGGCACCCAGGTTGCCGAGGGCAAGGAAGAACGCGAGTTCGACGGCGAACGCTACATCCTTGAACGCTCGCTGTTCGCGGACGTCTCCCTGATCAAGGCCGCCAAGGCCGATGCCGTCGGCAATCTGCGCTACAATAAGACGGCGCGGAACTTCAATCCTGTCGTCGCCACCTGCTCGCGCATGACGGTTGCCGAGGTGGAAGAATTCGTGCCAGCGGGAGCGATCGGTGCCGACGACGTGCACACCCCCGGCATTTATGTGCAGCGCATGATTCATGCCGACGTGAACGAGAAGCGCATGGAAAAGGTCATCACGCGAGCGGAGGTTTGATAATGCCCTGGACCCGTGAACAAATCGCCGCACGCGCCATTAAGGAACTGGGAGAAGGCTGGTACGTCAATCTCGGAATCGGCATCCCAACGCTTATCGCCGCGCAGCTGCCCGACAATCTCGGCATCACCCTTCAGTCGGAGAACGGGATGCTTGGTCTCGGACCCTATCCGACGCCGGACGCGGTCGATCCCGACCTGATCAACGCCGGCAAGGAAACGATCACGGAGCTGCCCGGCACCAGCTATGTCTCCTCGGCGGAAAGCTTCGCCATGGTGCGTGGCGGACACATGAATGCAACGGTCCTGGGCTCGCTCGAAGTCAGCGAGGACGGCAACATGGCCAACTGGATCATCCCCGGGAAGATGGTCAAGGGGATGGGCGGTGCGATGGACCTCGTCAGCGGCACCCGTCGCGTGATCGTGCTGATGGACCACGTCGCGCGGGACGGATCGCCGAAGTTCCGCAAGCAGTGCACCTTGCCCCTGACCGGGCTCAACGTGGTCGACACGCTGATTACCGACCTTGCCGTATTCAAGCGCACCGATCGCAAGGGCTATTTCAAGCTGGCGGAATGCGCACCCGGCGTCACGGTAGAGGACGTGAAATCGAAGACCGAGGCGCATTTCGAGGTCTAGGCCAACGGCCGGACACGACATCAGGGCAGGCGACGGCGTGAATTAACCTCCGCCCGGTTGACGATGAGCAAGGACCAGTGTCGACGTGCGTGCCACTGGCGTCGCGGCAGATTGTGCTGATCGCTGGTATTGAGGAGGAAACTTTGGCCAACGAATATGCGGCTCCTGACTGGGCTCGAACAAATGCGATCGCGGAACGAGTCGAGCGGTTCGTGCGCGAGGTGGTGATCCCCTACGAGAAGGATCCCCGCAGGGACCACCACGACGCGCCCACCGAGGAGCTGGTCAACGAACTGCGTGCCAAGGCCATCGCGGCAGGCGTGATGACCCCCCACATCCTGGACGACGGCACGCACCTGACCCAGGTGGAAACTGCCCATGTCCTCCGGAAAACAGGGCTTTCGCCGCTCGGCCCCCTGGCAATGAACGTCAATGCGCCCGACGAAGGCAACATGTTCCTCCTCGGTAAAGTGGGCGGATCATTGATCCGGGAGCGCTTCCTCAGCCGGATGATCGCCGGCGAGGTGCGCTCGGCCTTCTTCATGACCGAACCTGACGGTGGCGCAGGATCCGATCCGTCGATGATGAAGACGGTCTGCCGCAAGGACGGCAACCACTGGGTGGTAAATGGCCGCAAGGCCTTCATCACCGGCGCGCAGGGTGCGAGCGTGGGCATCGTCATGGCCAAGTCCGAAGATCCAGGCTCCGAGGGCCGGGCCTGCATGTTCGTGGTCGACCTGCCCGATCCCGGCATCGTCATCGAGCGCGTCCCCAACACCATCGACAGCTCTATGCCCGGCGGGCACGCCACCATCCGCATCGAAAACTTGCGGGTCCCGGCAGACCAGATGCTGGGCGAGGCCGGCGAAGGGTTCGAATATGCCCAGATCCGCCTGAGCCCCGCGCGCCTGTCGCACTGCATGCGCTGGCACGGCGCCTGCACCCGGGCACATGAAGTGGCCACCGACTATGCCAACCGGCGCATGGCTTTCGGCAAGCTGCTGATCGACCATGAGGGCGTTGGCTTTATGCTGGCCGAGAACCTGATCGACCTGCAACAGGCCAAGCTGATGACGGACTGGGCCGGTTCCGTTCTCGATACGGGGTCGCTGGGCACGATCGAAAGCTCGATGGCCAAGGTCGCCGTGTCCGAAGCGCTGATGCGCGTAGCGGACCGCTGCGTCCAGGTAATGGGCGGACTGGGTGTGACCGGCGACACGATCGTCGAGCAGGTGTTCCGCGAAGTGCGCGCCTTCCGAATCTATGATGGGCCGACGGAAGTCCACAAGTGGAGCCTTGCCAAAAAGATCAAGCGGGACTGGAAGAACAGCGCGAAAGCTGGATAAGACACCAATGGAACTTCCACCTTCCGCACCCCCAGCGACGGGCCAGTCCGGCGACGATGGGCTGTTCAAGATCAGTCGCGACGGCCACGTCGCGACGCTCACGCTCAGTCGACCGGACCTGCTCAACACGATCGCCAACCTTGGCGACGGGGACAGGTTCACGACAGCCTTTCAGTCGGTCAACGATGATCCCGAAGTCCGCTGCGCGATCCTGACCGGCGCCGGGCGGGCATTTTCCGCGGGCGGCAACCTCAAGGCGATGCATCACGCCACCGACCAATTCGAAGGCGGTGGCACGCAGCTGTTGAACCAGTATCTCACCAACGTTCGCTCGGTGGTACGGGCGGTGCGCAATCTCGACGTCCCGCTCATCGCTGCGGTCAACGGCCCGGCAATGGGGCTCGGGTGCGACGTTGCGTGCCTGGCCGACATCCGGATTGCCGCAGACACCGCACGGTTCGGTGCCCCGTTTGTCAAGCTGGGCCTCGTGCCGGGAGACGGCGGCGCATGGCTGCTGCAGCGTGTGATCGGCCACAGCCGGGCGGCGGAAATGCTGTTCACCGGGGACATCATCGAGTCTGACACCGCGCTGGAGTGGGGGCTCGTCAGTCGCGTGGTCCCGCTCGAGAGGCTGATGGACGAGGCCCGTGCCCTCGCCGCACGCATCGCCGATAGGCCGCCGCAGGCGCTGCGCATGACCAAACGGATGATGCGCGCGGCCCAGACCAGCGATTTGGACGCAGCTCTCGACCTCGCCGCATCCACCCAGTCGCTGTTGCATCTTAGCGAAGACCACCGCGAGGGCGTCGCGGCCGCTCTGGAAAAGCGCCCCCCTCACTTTACGGGTCGGTGAGCCGCAGGAGCGGTTCCAGCCTGCGCGGTGAGGCGATACAGTCCGGCAGGTAGAGAGGAGCGGGCGCGATGTACTTGACCCAGGCGTTACATCGCAACGCACGTCAAATGCCCGATGCGCCTGCTGGCGAGGATGCCGACCGGGCCCTGACCTGGCGGGAACTGCACGAGGAGGTTGGGCGGTTTGCCGCCGCGCTCCGCCGTGACGGATTGCAGCCCGGTGATCGTGTCGCGATCATGGCGCGCAACAGTGTCGACTTCCTTGTTTACCTCTACGCAACCTGGTGGGCCGGCGGCGTGGTCAATCCGGTCAACCTGCGCTGGACCGCACATGAGATCGCCTTTTCGCTGAATGACTGCGACACACGCTTCCTGCTGGTCCAGCGCGAGTTCCTCCCGATCGTCCCCGACCTTGCGGCGACCGTGCCCGGCCTCAGCAACGTCGTGCTGCTCAGCCATGAAGGTGCTCCGGGGATACCGGGGAGGGCCGAATGGCTCGCGGGAATGGTGCCGGTCGAGGATGCCCTGAGGCGCAACGACGATCTCGCCGCCATTCTCTACACGGGAGGCACGACCGGACGCTCGAAAGGCGTGATGCTAAGCCACGCCAACCTCGTCGCGTCGATGTTCGGCACGATCGCTGCCTCCGGATACCTTACACAGCGCCACCTCCATGTGCCGCCCCTGTTCCACGTCGGAGCCCTGTCTAACCTGATCATTGCGGTTGCAACAGGAGCGACCAGCTTCTTCCTGCCCGCGTTCGATGCCGCAGCCGTCCCGGAGGCGATTTCCCGCTGGCAAGTGGAAGAACTGTTCCTCGTGCCCACAATGATCCGGGCGATGATGGACGCACCCGGATTTGTAGCAGCGAATTTAGCCTGCCTGAGGCGCATCCGCTATGGTGCTTCGCCGATCGACGACAGCCTGCTTGCGCGCGCCATGGCAGCTTTTCCGCACGCCGGCTTCGCCCAAGGCTACGGCATGACCGAGCTTTCGCCGGTGGCCACGGTCCTGCCTGCGCAGGATCATGTCCTCGGGATCGAAGGCGCGAAGCGACGCGCATCGGCGGGACGCGCCACTCCCGTTTGCGAGGTGCGTGTGGTGGGGCCGGACGGAACAGATCGACCGACCGGGGAGATCGGGGAAATCACCGTGCGCGGCCCGACCGTCATGCTGGGCTACTGGAACTTGCCCGAAGCGACTGCCGAGGCCGTCCGGGATGGCTGGATGCATACGGGCGACCTCGGCTTCATGGATAGCGAAGGCTACGTCACCGTCGTCGACCGATTGAAGGACATGATCGTCACGGGGGCCGAAAACGTCTATTCGGCCGAAGTCGAAAATGCCCTCTCCTCACATGCGGCGGTCGCCCAGGTGGCAGTGATCGCCCTCCCGGATGAAAAATGGGGCGAGCGCGTTCACGCAGTCATCGTTCCCCGCCCGGGCGCCCAGCCCGATGCGACCGACCTGGTGGATCATTGCCGCAAGCTTATCGCCGCCTACAAATTGCCTCGCAGCTTCGCCTTCGTCGAAGCCTTGCCGCTCACCGCGGCGGGCAAACCCCTGAAATCGGAGCTGCGCGCGAATCCGGCATACCACGGCTAAGTTCGGCAAAAGATGAACCGACAGCCAGTACAACCGAGGTTTAGAGCGGCGTGCCGTATATCCGCTCCAGGATCAGTTCATCGAGCAGGCTGAACGTATTGCGGCTGCTATCGCTTCAAGTGGCACGACCTGCATT
>DASTGC010000112.1:0-3413 GCA_035719485.1 Novosphingobium sp. | reverse complement strand
CATGATCTACGCCGAGGACCTCCTGCGCCAGGTGCCCGGATCCACGATTATCGCGGACGTGAAAGCCTCGAAGGCCCTATTCGATTCTGTGTCAGCGCATGGTGGAAAGCCGCTTATGTGGAAAACCGGACACAGTCTTATCAAGTCCAAAATGAAAGAAACTCAATCGCCGCTGGCGGGCGAGATGAGCGGACATGTATTCTTCGCACACGAATACTATGGATTTGATGATGCACTCTATGCCGCCATCCGCCTGATCGCCGCCTCGGCCCGCCTTGGCAAGTCGGTGACCGAACTGCGCGGCGCCATGCCTGCCATGATCAACACGCCGGAAATGCGGTTTCAGGTGGATGAAAGCCGCAAGTTCGCCGTGGTCGACGAGGTCAAGGCCCGCCTCGCCGAGGCCGGCGCCAATGTGAACGACACCGACGGCGTTCGCGTGGACACGCCCGACGGCTGGTGGCTCCTGCGCGCCTCGAACACCCAGGACGTCCTCGTCGCCCGAGCCGAGAGCCTGAGCGAGGAAGGGCTGGACCGGCTGATGGCCCAGATCGACGGGCAGTTGGCTGCCTCCGGCCTCAAGCGTGGCCCGCAAGCCAGCCACTGACCCCACCAGATCCTCCGCGTCGCCACAGGCGATGGGGGAGTCGCAGACGGCGCACCGGAGGTGTGCCAGCTGGACCGCCCGCCCAGCGGGTGGTGGAGGGGTAGCGAGGGTTCACGCACAGCCCGCAGAGAAGAACAAGAGCCGCAGAGATCGCGGCACGATCCGCTAGGCGGCGTCCCGCCACCAATCATCACCCAAACAATGCCCGTCGCCCCGTGCTCGACACGGGGCTTGGCTTTTCGTCCCGTCGCGCAGACCGGACGGTAGCTTGCGTAGGCACGAGCTTTGGGACCGAGTGTCTCAACGTTGGGGGAAGCGGACCGACCGCTCAGTCGGGCAGAATGCATTGGTGCGGTTGTGCGTGACAATCCCACTAGGTGCGGCGACAATGTGCCGCAATGTCGAGACGCCTCGCTCTAATTATTGCCTTGGTCCTGTTGACGGTTGCGTGCGTGGCGTGGCTCGCGCTGCTCTGGACGTCAGTGCATCTACTGAGCTTTCCCTGCGACAGCCCTGGCGACCCTCGGCCGTGCGAAGTTGTCGTGCCGTGGTTTTACGCGACGCGAGGTTTGATCCCCACTGTGGTGATATGGACGATTGCGGCAGTCGCGACATTCCGCCGCCTCCGTAAACCCTGAGAACCGAACGGGTCCGCTATGTTGGCGTGACCAGAAGGGCCGCTTGTCGCGCCCGAAACCCATTAGCAGACGTCGCACAACTTCCGCCCCATGCACGCCCCTCTGCGCCCTCTGCGCGAATCCCATCTCCCCCGCCAATTCCCAGCCCTTAAGCCGCCGCAATCTCCAGCACCGCCCCGCCGCGCTGATACCGCCGCCCATTCAGCACCGCCCCGATAAAGCTTGACCGAACCAGCAGCGCATAGGTCACCAGCCCGATGGCCACCATCCCGCAGGTCACGAAGGCCATGCGCCCCCACACTGAAAGCCCGGTGTTCACCACCAGCCCCGGCAGCCAGAAGGCAAAGGCATAGTGGGTCAGGTAGATCCAGTAGGACGCATCCACGAAATACCGCACATAGGGCGAGGGCCGGTTGCAATAGCGCAGGAACAGCCCGGTCAGCCCGAACAGCAGCATCCAGGCGATGGCCCCCCCCGCCAGCGAGACCACCAGCGCCGAAACTGGCCCGCTCAGCCACCCCCCAACCCGTGGGAGAGCCCACAGCATCATGACCAGGTAGAGCCCCGTGGCGGCGATCACCTGCGACCAGGCAAAACGGGTGAAGGTCGGGATAACGTGCCGTTCGGCGTGGAGCAGCAGGCCGAAGCCGAAGAAGGTGAAATAGGCCAGCAGGTTTAGCGGGGAGGGGAGCAGGGCTTCGTCCGACCGTGTGAACCCGCCGAGGAAGAAGAACATCACCGCCGTCACCGCGCCGGGCACCACGACCCGCAACACCGGCCGGGCTACGAGCATTCCGAACCGCCCGGCCAGCCCTGCGCGCGTCTCGGCTGGGATGTGCCGACAAAGCGCATAGAGCGCCACGGTCACCGGGTAGAAATACAGCAAGTAGTAGAGAAACCAGAGATGGTGGGTCCGGTCCGGCAGGTAGTTCGCCGGCGAACGCAGCGCTGCCAGCGCCCGCGTCCAGCCGGCGGCCAGTCCGCCATCGCGCGAATGAACCGCAAAGTCCGCGCCGGCGATCACCAGCGGCGAAAATACGAACAGGCCTACGGCGAAGGGGATCGCGATGCGCTGCAGCCGGTCGCGCACCATGCCTCGCAGGCCCCGCCGCGCGACCATCATCGCGCAGAAGAACCCGGCCAGCGCGAAGAAAATGTGCATGCGGAACAAGTGGATATAGAAGAAGATCAGGGCGGCCGCGGGGGTCGTCGCCCGGTCGTGATAGACCCATGCCGGGAAGGGCATGTACGAAATTACCGTGTGGAAGACGAGGCCCAGCAGCATCATCGCCGCCCGCAGCCCGTCAAGCGCGTGCAGCCGCTCCAGCGAAGCTTCGCGCGAATCCGTTATGCTCCCGCTCTCGCGCGGGCATGAAAGCTTCATCAGGTGACAGCCCCGTCAATCCAGAAGCGGCAGGTACCCGAACTGACCGTAATTGCCATGGGTAATCTGGCCCAGTCCGGTGCAACACGCGGTGCAGGGGCAACCGGTCGGCGCTAGCGCTGCCCCGAAACATACCTCCGCTCGCCCGAAGCGGGATCGAAGTAGACCGCCACGGTCTCGCCGCTTTCCGGATCGATGAACCTCTCGCCGGTTGCCTCCCAGCCCGCCCCCGGAATGTCGCGCTGCAGACGCTTGTAGCGGAAGTTCTCGAGCGCGATGCCCAGAAACACGATCCCGGTCACGACCGCCGGCGCCCAGCTGTCCCGCCCCTCCGGCCAGAGGCCCGCAAGCGCCGCCGCAAAGGCCAGCCCCGATAGCACCAGCAGCGCGATCCGCAGCATCGCCTAGCCAACCGGCTCGACCCAGGCGGCCGTGCCATAGGCTACGATCTCGCTCATCGTCTGGCCGATCTCGCTTGAATCGAAGCGCATCATCAGAATTGCATTTGCGCCCATCAGCGTGGCGTTCTGGACCATCCGGTCAACCGCATGCCGGCGCGCTTCCTCGAGCAGCGAGGTATATTCCTTGATCTCGCCGCCGAACAGTGACCGCAGGCCCGCCGCCAGGTTGCCGGCGAGGCCCCGGCTGCGCACCACCACCCCGAAGCACTGCCCCTTGATCTCGCGAACGCGATGACCCGGCACGTTCTCAGTCGTCACGACAAGCATGTGCGCTCCTCCCCCGTATGCGGCACTGCCGCCATCTTGCCATGGCCGTCGCCGTC
>DASTGC010000111.1:0-4656 GCA_035719485.1 Novosphingobium sp. | reverse complement strand
GATTCCCTCGCGTTTCTCGGCGCGGCTGCCGCGATCATCGGCGCCACCTTCGCGCGCGAAGTGGCGGCCCGCGGCGAGGCGACAGCCCTGGCGGAGGCCGCGGCCCAGGCGCAATACCGCGAGGTGCTGCTGCGCGAGCTGCAGCACCGGGTGAAGAACAACTTCCAGATCATCCTCTCCTCCATCGGGATCCAGAAGCGCCGCTTCGACGACATCGAGGTCCGGCGCGCGCTTAATCACGTAATCAATCGGATCAATGCCATCTCGCTGGCGCATGACCAGTTGGCACCGCGGCACAATGCCCAGACAGTCGATGTCGCCGCCTATGTGCGCGCCCTGTGCGCATCGATCGAGCAGCAGGTCGACAATGTGGCTATCGACGTCGAGGCCGACGAAATCTCGCTTGCCATCGACCGGGCCATTCCGCTCGGTCTCATTCTCAACGAGGCCGCCACCAACAGTGTGAAACACGCCTTCGGCGGTGAGGGCGGGCGCATCATGGTGAGCCTGCAGACCGGCGTTGGCTATGGCGAGGCCAGGTTGACGGTCGCTGACAACGGCAAGGGCATGCAGGAGCCAAGTCCCACCGGATCGGGGCAGAAGCTTATGGAATCGCTCTCGCGCCAGCTTGGTGGACAGGTGACCCGGGAGAGTTCGGCTCGGGGAACCGTCACTGCGATTGTCTTTCCGATCATCGGCTAGGTGCAAGGAGCGCCCGTCCAGAGTTTGACATCCACTCCAAGCACCAACAATGTTACGAAAGCTGGCATACCGACCCATTGACCTGGGTTGAGCGGTTTGATCTCCGCCACTGACCGGTTGTCCGCGAAGGAGGTCTTGCGTCAGTTGCCGAGGCGGATAAGGGCGGTCGGTGTTGCCGGGCTGCGAGGGTTGGCCTTCCACGTCAGCCTCTGTCCGTTCGGATCAGGCTGCGGTCCTTCGTCGGTGTTGTTGGCGAGGATCGCGCCGTCGGTGGTGATGACGAATAGGCCATCAAACTGGGGCAAGCCGGCAGCAGACTTGTCCTTGTCGCCGCCTGCGCCGCCAAGCGCTCCGCTCATGCCCAACTGCATCATCGCAGCAAAGGGATTGCCGGCACCCGAGCCAGGCCCGAAGCCGGGCGCATCGATCCTGACCGTGCCATCATTGTGGCGCGTGAGCTGGATGAATGGCGTCGCCATCGGAAACCGCTCCAGCGTTGGGAAGGCGAAGTCGTGGTCGATGCGGCTGGTCAACGCGAAATCAACGTTGAACAGTCCGTTGCCCTTGTAGACGACGCTGCGCCATCCGGCCTGGCGCCGCAGACGTGCCGCCAACTCCTCTGCCGCGCGCGGATCGGACGGGTCGATGCCGCCGAGCATGGCCTTCGCCTGCTCGGCCTCGCGCTTGGCCTTGGCCTCGCGCTCGGGCGCGTCGGCATCCCACGTCTTGCGTTGCTCGGCCACCTCTTCGGCCGTGCATGCCCGTTCCTTCAACTCGTCGTTGTAGCAGGGATCCGGCTTGAAGGTATTGCCCTTGCCCTCCTGCGCCAGCTTACTCAGCGCAAGCAGGTAGATCTCGCCCGTGTAGGTATAGGTGAAGCGGCCGTCCTTCCTGAGGTCCAGGCCTGATGTGAACTTGCCCGGCATCAGCAGGCAGGCGGAAACCAGCAGAGCCATTGCCGCCACCATCGCAACCGTGGCCAGCCGCCGCCCATTCCCAACGCTCATCACCGCCCCCTCTTGTCCGATTGGCCGGATCAATCTCCTTCCGGCCGAGTCGCCACAGCATACAACGCAATTGCCGCCGCATTGCTCACATTCAGGCTTTCGATGGCTGAGGAAATCGGCAGCCGCGCCAGCGCGTCGCAATGCTGGACGATGTTGTGCCGCATGCCTTCGCCCTCGGCGCCCAGGACCAGGCATATCGGCCCGGTTGGGAGCGCTTCGCCCAGGGTAAGCTCGCCGTCGCCGTCAAGGCCGATCCGCCAGTATCCCGCCTCGGCAACCTCATCCAGGGCGCGCGCCAGGTTGACCACCCGGACCCACGGCACAACCTCCAGCGCCCCCGAGGCGCTCTTGGCGAGCGTGCCGGATTCAGGCGGCGCGTGCCGGTCCTGCGTCACCACCGCGCAGGCGTTGAACGCCGCGGCCGAGCGCAGGATCGCGCCGACGTTGTGCGGATCGGTCACCTGGTCGAGCACCACCAGCGGCCGCGCCGGATCGCCGGTCAGCACCTCGTCAAGGAACAGGTCGGGCAGGGGTTCGCAATCGAGCACCAACCCCTGGTGCGGCGCATCTCGTGCGACCAGCCGGGCAAGGTCCGCCACGTCGGCCCATTCGACCGGGAAATCGGCCGGCAACTCACCGTCGAGCGAGGCCACACCCTCTCGCGTCGCCCACAGCTTGCGGTGCCTGCGCTCCGGGTTCATCAGCGCGGCTTCCACCGCGTGGCGCCCCCACAGCCGCACCGCTCCGGCCGAACCGCGGCCCGAACCGCGCCCGCCGCTCATCCGCCCGGCGCGTCCGCGCAAGGCGCGGGAAGGGCGGCGCTCGCTTCCATCCTCGCTTGCCTGTCCCCGGTCATGCTGGCCGCCGCGGCGCTTTGCCATGTCAGTCTCGTTCCTCGTCTCGCGCAAACTTGCCGGCTCATGGCCGAGGCCCCATTGACAGGCAAGCCTCGCTTCGCCATTGGGGCCGCCTCTCGGCCGGACGGCTCCCTCGCGGGAGCCACACAATGGGCGGGCAACCGCCACCGGCATGCTGGTGTGGACAGGTGGCCGAGTGGTTAAAGGCAGCAGACTGTAAATCTGCCCGCGCAAGCGTACGCTAGTTCGAATCTAGCCCTGTCCACCACCCGACTCTGATCTCAATTTCCCCCGCTAAGCCCATCCAGGAACCCGAATACGGCCGTGTTGAACCGGTCGTTCGCGTCGCCGGCCACCATATGGTCGGCGTCCGCAACATCGGCCAGACGGGCGTGGGGCGCCAGTTGGAGGAACTGGGCTGCGCCTTCCTTGCTTACGACCCGGCTGCGGCCACCGCGGATGAGCAGGGTGGGCACCGCAAGCTGGCGTGCGGCCTGTTCGAGGTAATCCGGAACGACCGATGCGCTGCGTCCAGCAGTTCCCGGCTTGGGGGTGATGAATGCCGGATCCCAGTGCCAGACCAGGCGCCCGTCAGGTCGCTCGCGCAGGTTGCGCATCAGGCCGCTGACGTCCTTCGGACGTGGCCGGTGGGGCAGGTACGCGGCAACGGCGTCGGCAGCCTCGTCGATGGAGGCGAACCCGTTCGGGGCGGACTTCATGAATGAGCCGATTTCATTCGCGCCCTCCGGTTCGATCCGGACTGCGATGTCGACGAGGATCAGACCGGCCACGGGCGGAGGCGGATTGGCTGCGACGATCAGGCTCGCGAGGCCGCCGAGCGAAGCGCCGATGAGCACCGGCGGCTTGCCGAAAGTGCGGATGACCGCGCGGATATCGTCGGCGAAAGCGTCGATGTCATACCGTCCGTCCGGCGACCAATCGCTTTCGCCGTGTCCGCGCAAGTCCAGCGCAAACGCGCGATAGCCGCGCCCGGCCGACTGGCGCAGCGCTGAGCCCCAGCTCTGCCGCGTCTGTCCCCCACCATGGAGGAACAGCAGCGGCTGTCCGTTCGCTGGGCCATCGGCATCGGCAACCAGCGAGACGCCCACGCCTTCAAATTTCACGTGCTCCATCATCAACTCCGGCAATCCAGGCCCACGCGGCGGACTCGCACCGAATTGGCCTGTGTTTCGCCGGACTATGAAGCAGGCCCGGCGCAATTAGCAATCGCAGGCGGTCAGTCGGCCGGCACCGCATGGTCGCCCAACGTCCACCTTGCCGCCCTGACCAACACGGCCTAGATGCAGCCCATGTCCGGTGAAATCGTCGATAACCGCGGCCGCGGCTCTGCCGCCTGGCGCTGGCCCAGCATCCATCCTGAGGGACGCAAATATGGGTTGATCGTGGCGGCTGCCTCGCTGCTCTTTGCCTTCCTCGCCTGGGAGACGATCGCTTGGCCGCTGGGCTTCCTGGCGATCGGCGTGCTGGCCTTCTTCCGCGATCCGGAACGGGTCACGCCGCAGGGTGATCCGCTGGTGGTCTCGCCCGCAGATGGCCTTGTCACCCTGATTCAGAAGATCGAGCCCCCGCGTGAGCTGGTGCTTGATGACGGTTCGGGCGGGGCTAGCCTGAAACCGGGCCCGGTTACTCGCATTTCCATCTTCATGAGCGTGTTTGACGTCCACATCAACCGCACTCCCATCGGGGGCACGGTGCGCCGCGTCGTCTATATTCCGGGCCGGTTCCTCAACGCCGATCTCGACAAGGCGAGCGAGGAGAACGAGCGCCAGCACCTGCTGGTCGAACGCAGCGATGGGACCATGATCGGCTTCACCCAGATCGCGGGGTTGGTCGCGCGCCGGATCGTTCCCTTCGTCAAGCCGGGGGATATCCTTGCCGCCGGCCAGCGCGTCGGCCTGATCCGTTTCGGCAGCAGGGTCGACGTCTACCTGCCTGCGGGCACTGAGCCAAAGGTGCTCATGGGGCAGAAAGTCATCGCCGGTGAGACCGTCCTCGCCGAGATCGGCCTGGCCCCGCTGATCGAGGGCGTTTGCCAGTGAGCGAAAGCCGGCCAGATAGTTCGCACCGTC
>DASTGC010000110.1:0-4922 GCA_035719485.1 Novosphingobium sp. | reverse complement strand
CCGTTCCTCCCGAGCTTGTCGAGGGACTACTTCGAGCGAAGCGAGAAGCCGCTAGCTCAGAACCCTCGCTGACGCTCGGGAGGAACGGAGTGGTGTCTGGATTTAAGAGGTGGCAGACACCCGCAGCCGGGCCCGCAGCGCAAACAGCGCCGTCACCGCGACGATCGCCACCGTATCGGCCGCCCAGTCGCGGATGTCGCAGTCGCGGTGCAGCGCGGGCATGGCCTGCATCACCTCGATCAGGGCGCCGAGGAACGACAGCCGCTCCACCACCCGCAGCCGCTCCATCTGCGGCCAGCCGAGCGCGGCGAGCGCTGCCAGCGTGGCGAAGGCCAGCATGTGGTTGAACTTGTCGCCCAGCCGGTCGGTCGGCAGCTGCGGCGGGTGCGGCATCAGCGCCAGGCCCACGGCCCCCAGCAGCGCCAGCCAGAACAGCACGCGGGCGAATTGTTCGAATCGCTGATTGCTCATGCCGCGCTGGATAGGCGTTCCGCCCCCGCCGCGCAAAGTGGCAGAGGTCCCGCCTGATCCGCTTTTTCCGCACTGGTCATCCCCGTGCGAGCGGCTAAACAGCGCAGTCATGACCCAGCCACGCAACATCAGCTTCCTTGGCCTGGGCGTGATGGGCGGCCCCATCGCGCGCCACCTCGCCAGGGCCGGACACAATCTCACCGTCTACAACCGCAGCCGGGGCCGGCTCGATGCCTGGCTCGAGGCCAATTCCGCCCTGACCGTCCGCGTCGCCGGCAGCCCCGCCGAAGCGGCCGAGGGAGCGGATGTCGTCCTCACCTGCGTCGGCAACGACGATGATCTCGCCGATGTCGTGCTCGGCCCGTCCGGCGTGTTCACCCGGCTGAAGCGCGGCGGCCTGTTTATCGACCATACCACCGCCTCGGCCCGCATCGCCCGCCAGATCTACGTCGAATCCCGCGACCGCGAGATCCTCTGCGTCGATGCGCCGATGACCGGCAGCCAGATCGGCGCGGAAAACGGGACGCTCACCGTCATGTGCGGCGGCCGGCCCGAGGCCATGGCCGCGGCCGAGCCGATCTTCGAAGCCTATACCCGCCGCGTGGTGCACATCGGCAAGCCCGGCTACGGCCAGCTCGCCAAGATGGTGAACCAGATCTGCATCGCGGGTACGGTGGCGGGCCTGTCGGAAGCCGTGCGCTTTGCCCAGGCCAGCCACCTCGATACCGACAAGGTCTACGAGGCGATTTCCGGCGGGGCGGCGCAGTCGTGGCAGATGGACAACCGCTGGAAGACCATGGCCGAGGGCGAGTTCGACTTCGGCTTCGCGGTGGACTGGATGCGCAAGGACCTTGGCCTCGCCATGGACGAGGGCCGCGGCCTCGGCGTCTCATTGCCGATCACCGCGCTGGTCAACCAGTTCTACGCCGAGGTCCAGGCCATCGGCGGCGGCCGTCAGGATACCAGCGCCCTCGTCCGGCGCCTGCCGCTGCCGGGCAAGGGCCGATAGGGCCGCGCCACTGGTGCCCCGTTCCGCCCTGCGGCTCGCCGCCGCTCTCGTCGCGCTGCTGGGCAGCACCGCCCATGCCGATACCCTGTTCGACAATGTCGAGGGGCTGACCTTCGACGAACATGGCCGCCCCGAACCGCTCACCGGCCTCGTCATCGGCACCGACGGCCGCGTCGTCCAGGTCCTCCACAAGGGCGACAAGCCCGCGCGGGTCGATTACCGGGTCGACGGCAATGGCCGCTTCCTCCTGCCCGGCTTCGTCGACAGCCACGCCCACGTCATGGCCCTCGGCTTCGCCGCGCTCACGCTCGACCTGTCTCCGGCCAAAACCCTCGATGAAGCCCTCGCGCGCATCGCCGTCTACAGCGCCGCCCATCCGGACCGGCCATGGCTGCTCGGGCGCGGCTGGGATCCGGTGAAGTGGGGCGCCTGGCCGCGCGCCGCCGACCTCGATCGGGTCGTGGGTGACCGCCCCGCCTGGCTGGTCAGCGCCGATGGCCACGCCGGCTGGGCCAACAGCGCCGCCCTTGTCGCGGCGAAGGTCACCGCCACCACCCCCGCCCCCGCCGGCGGCCGGATCGAGCGGCAGGGCCCCGCCCCCTCCGGGATTTTCCACGAAACCGCGATGGACCTCATCGCCCGCGCCGTGCCCGAACCCCGCCCGGAAGACCGCGACCTCGCCCTCGCCGAAGCGCAGACCGCCCTCCTCCGCCGCGGCGTCACCACCGTTACCGACATGGCGACCTCCATGGCCGACTGGCAAGCCTTCCGCCGCGCGGGCGATGCCGGGCGCCTGCAGCTGCGGATCGTCGGCTATGCCCCCGATGCCGAAACCATGAGCCTGATCGGCGGCCCCGGCCCTTCTCCGTGGCTCTACGACGACAGGCTCCGGTTCAACGGCCTCGCCCTCGTCCTCGACGGCAAGGCGTTCAGTCCCGGCGCCTGGTCGAAGGTCGGCGGCGGCACGCCACGCCTCAACCAGACCCAGCTGCGCAACCTGATGAGCCGTGCCGGGATCGACCGCTTCCAGGTCTCGGTCGAGGCCCACGGCAGTGCCGCGGTCGGCGCCGCGCTCGATGCGGTGGGGGAGCTCGCCCGGACCTACACGGGCGAGCGGCGCTGGCGGATCGAAGGCGCCGAGGAAACCGACGCCGCCGATCTCCCCCGCTTCGGTGCCGACGTTGCAGCTGTCCTTCCTGCCACAATCGGCCCTGCGGCCGCTGCCAGTCAGACAACCGTCCGGGTAGCCTTCGGTACCGGCACGCCCGATGGCAATGGCAATCCCTTCGCCGCGCTGGTCGCCGCCTCCACCCGGCCCGATGGACTGCCGCGCCAGCAGGCCCTGGCCGCGCTCACCCTGGCCCCTGCCTGGGCCGCCTGGGCCGAAGGCAAGGTCGGCCGCCTTGCCCCCGGCCTGCGCGCCGATTTCATCCTGGTCGACCGCGATCCCCTGCTGGCCAGCGCCGCGGATCTTGCGGAAACGAACGTGCTGGAAACCTGGGTCGGCGGCCGCAAGGTCTGGGCGGCAGAAACATCGCCCGGTGGCGGGGCGGGGCGCTGATCAGCCCGCTGGCGGCGTGCTTACCGGCAACTGCCGCTCACCCGCCGCAGCCTCCTTCGCCGCCCTGCGATCGCCGAACCACATCACGATCAGCGCGCCCTCGAACAGCAGCATCAGCGGGATCGCCAGCATCAGTTGCGAGAGCACGTCTGGCGGGGTGATCACCGCCGCCAGCGCCACGATCCCGACGATCACATAGCGCCGCGCGCCCACCAGCTGGGCCCGCGAGACGATCCCCGCGCGGTTGAGCAGCAGCAGCAGGATTGGCAGCAGGAAGCTCACCCCGAAGGCCAGGATGAACTGCATGACAAGGCCGAGGTAGTCCTCGGAATTGGGCAGCGCCTCGACCTGGATTCCGCCCTGGCTGCCCTGGAAGCCGAGGAACCAGCGGAATGCGGTCGGCATGACCACGAAATAGGCCAGCGCCCCGCCCGCCGTGAACAGCACCGGCGTCGCCCAGATGAACGGCAGGAAGGCCTTCTTCTCCCGGGCATAGAGCCCCGGGGCCACGAAGGCCCACAGCTGGTTGGCGATGATCGGGAACGACAGGAAGAAGGCGGCAAACAGCGCCACCTTCATTTCCACGAAGAACTGCCCGTAAAGCTTTGTATAGACGAGCTTCTGTTGGCCGGCAGCCGCCAGCGGGTGCAGCAGGATGCCCAGGATGTCCCGCGCGAAGTAAAGACATACGCCGAAGGCCAGCAGCAGTGCCACGATGCAGCGCATCAGGCGCGAACGCAGCTCGATCAGGTGGTCGAGCAGGGGCGCCTGGCTCTCGTCGATGTCGGAAACCGAAAAGACCATCGCTCAGCCCTGCCGCTCGCCGGCATCATCGGTCGGACCGGCAACCGGGGGTGGCGCCCCGACCCGGGCTGAGGGGCGCGGCGGCCGCGTCTGCGCAAAGGGTTCGGCCGGGTCAGGCGCCTGTGGCTCGATCCGGGGCGGGGCCGGTGGCTCGACCGGAAATGGCATCTGCGGCTCCGCCGGCACTGGAATCTGCGGCTCCGCCGGCGGGGGCAGGGTGGCCGGATCTCCTCCAGCCGCGGCCTCAGCGGCCTTGGCGTCAGCCTCGATCGCTTCCATCGGATGGGCAGCCATGATCGCGGCGTTCTGCTTGCGCCATTCGGCCTCCATCTCCTCCAGCTCCGCCTCGCGGATCACGTTCTCGATGCCGGCGCGGAACGCGCCCGACATGCGACGCATCCTGGCCACCCACCGGCCCATCGTGCGCAGCGCGCGCGGCATGTCCTTGGGGCCGATGACGACTATGGCCACAACTGCCGTCAGCAGCAGCTCGTCGGCGCCGATATCGAACATGGTGCGCTCGCGCTACCGGCGCGTCAGCGCTCGACGGTGTCGGTCGTCGTCGTCGCCTGCGCCGGCGGTTCGGCCGGGGTGGCATTCGGGATCTGCGCGGGTGGAACCTGGGCCGGTGGCGGGGCAGCGGTGCGGTTCGAATCGCCTTCGTTCATGCCTTCCTTGAAGCTGCGGATACCCTTGCCGAAATCGCCCATGATCTCGGAAACGCGACCGCGGCCGAACAGGATCAGCACCACCACGAGCAGGATGATCCAGTGCCAAATTGATCCGAAACCCATTGCGTAAACTCCTGCGGAGGCGGTTGACCGCGCCGCAACGCCTGGCGAAGCGCGATGCTGCCTGAGATAGGCCCCCTTGATTGTTTAATCTAGGTCGTAAACTCATAAACGGCACCATCGAGGCGCCAAAATGGCGAACAGTTCGGACCAATGCGACCGCAGGGAGGGCTGGTGGCCCTTCCAAGGGCGCGTTGGTTCGAGATGGAAGCCATTTTAGCGTCCGGAGGATTTGACCAAAATGGCCACCTGCGGCGTCAGGAAAGCTTGAGATATCGACATATCC
>DASTGC010000109.1:0-2710 GCA_035719485.1 Novosphingobium sp. | reverse complement strand
TACAAGAGCGGCAAGGAAGCCCTGTTCGGCTTCTTCGTCGGCCAGACAATGAAGGCGATGCAGGGCAAGGCCAACCCGCAGGTGGTCAACGAACTGCTGAAGAAGGCGCTGGGGTGATCCGCGCCGGGCGGCTCACCTCCGGGATTGCCGCCCTGTCTCTGGCCGCGCCACTGCCCGCTCTGGATCCAACCGCTGCGCCGTCAAACCGAGCGGCGAACAACGTTGCCTTGCGGTTCAGCCCCGAGGCCCGGGAGGACCATGTCGGAAAGGCGGCGGGCCTTGCCTGTCTGCCTAATGGCAAGATTTACCTGCGGGACTTTGCTCCCAGTCCCCTGCTTGCTCGCGATCAGCTGGCCGATGCTCTGGATAGGATGGGCGCCGCACCGCTTGCTACGGTGGCGGTCACCCTGCTCAGCCTTGAGGGTAAGCTCTGCGCGCGTGACTTTGGCATGTTCGGGCGGGGCGATCGTCAGAGCCTGTCAGGCGCGGTGACGTTCCGATTTGCCTGGAGTCTTGAAAGCGGTTCGGTTCACCAGGAGGCCGTAACTGTCGAGGCGTTGCGCCACAATGGCGGTACGCCGGGAGATCTCTTTACGCGCGCGCTCGACGAGCTGGCCCACAGGATAGCCGCGCGGCGCTAGACCCGCACCCCCGCGATCGCCATCGAACCAAACGCCCCGGCCTTCACGGTCCCGCTGAGGCTGTCCCCGCTGATCGTCGCCTCGCAGTCCAGCGAGAGCGGCATCGGTACTGATATGCCCATCTGCCACGCAATCGTGTCGCCGTTCACCCGCCCCCCGCTGATCGGCACCTCGCCGAGCGCGCCAGAGAGTTTGCCCGACCAGCCATCACCCTCGGGCACGACCGTGAGCTGGCCCTTCTGGTCGCCCATCGGGGTCTTCACGGTGACCTCGTAAGTCCCTGCCACGCCCATCGTTCACGCTCCTCGCTTGCCGGGGGAAGGTCTGCCCAGGCGTTCGTCCTGTCAATCGCTGCCGGCAGGCGCCCTGGCGTATTCCACCGGCAGGCCGATGCCCTTCAGCTGCGGCTCGATCACCTTGCTGTCGCCCACCACCACGAAGGCCAGCCCCTGCGGGCCGAGCCAGGTCTTAGCCGCCGCATCCAGCGCCGCGGCATCGATCGCGCGATACCGGGCCGGGAGTGTCGTCACATAGTCATCCGGGCGGCCGAGGCGCTGGTTGGTGAGCAGCGCCTGGAGCACCTGGGCGTTGGTCTCGTAGCGGTTGGGCAGGCCGCGGATATTGCCTTCGGTCACCCGGGCCAGCTCGTCGGGCGTGACGGGCTTCCTGGCCGGGAAGGCGGCAATATCGGCCAGCGCCAGCCGGATCGAATCCCCGGTCCGGTCCGCCTGCACCGGCGCCGCCACGGTAAAGCTGCGCGGCCCAACCGGCGTGCTCACCGATGAGCGCACCCCATAGGACCAGCCCTTGTCCTCGCGCAGGTCGAGGTTGAGGCGCGAGAGGAAGCCGTTGCCGAGCACCTCGTTGGCAAGGTCCAGCGCCTCGCGGTCCCGATCGCGCCCCGTCAGCGGGAGGACCCGCCCGGCAAGGATATAGCTCTGCGGCGAATTCGGCCGGTCAAGCACGACAATCCGCGGGGCAGGGGAGGGCACCGCCGCCTCCAGCGGTTTAACCGACCGCGGCCCGGCAGGCGCGGCCCAGGCGCCGAAAGCCTGCTCCAGCAGCGGCTGCACCTGCGCCATGGTCACGTCGCCGACCACGGTGATCCGCGCGAGGTCCGGCCGCAGCCATCGCTGGTGCGCCGCCCGCAGCGCCTCCGGCGTCAGCGCGCTGACCGCCGCGCTGGTCCCCAGCCCATCCGAGGGCAACCCATAGGGATGCGCCGGCCCGAACAGCAGCGGCGCCATGGTGCGATAGGCCAGGGCCCCCGGGCTCGCCTCGGCCTGGGCCAGTTCCGACAGCCGTTGGTCCTTGACCCGCGCCACGTCCTCCGCCCGGAAGGCCGGATTGCGCACGAGGTCCGCCATCAGCGCCAGCGAGGGCGCGAGGTTGGTGGTCAGCGCGTCGAGCGTCACCGTCGACGTATCGAGCCCCGCCTGGGCCGAAATCGTCGCCCCCAGCCGCTCCTGGTCCTCGGCGATCTGCGTCGCGTTGCGCGTGGCCGTGCCCTCGTCGAGCAGCGCCAGCATCGCCCCCTGAGTCCCCGGGGTGTCGAGCCGGTCGGCGGCAGTCCCGGCATCGAACTCCACCGAGACCAGCACCTTTGGCACGGCCATCCGCCGGGCCAGCGTGACCACGATTCCGTTCGAGAGCGTCGCCCGCTCCAGCGCCGGGAAGGTCAGTTCGCCCACCGGCGCCACGTCGGGGATCGCCCGCTTGGGCCCCTGACTGATCGCCGGCACGGGCTTCTTCGGGTCCTTCGGCGGCGGCGGGCTCGCGCCCTCGTCGCCCCAGCCGCCCATCTGCTCCCCCCGCTCGGTCCGCTGCCCCGGCACGACCGCCAAGGCAAACACCGGCCGCCCCAGCCATTTCGCCATCGCCGCCTGCACCTGCGCGGGTGTCAGCGCGGCAATGGCCTGCAAATCGCGGCGGAACTTCTCCGGATCCCCCGAATAGAGCTGCCCCTCGGCCAGCGTCGCGCCCTTGCCGGAAAACCCGCCGACCTGCTCCAGCGCCCCTATCTGGGTCGAAGCGAGGCGCGTGGCCGAGCGCTGCACCTCGTCCGCCGT
>DASTGC010000108.1:0-3560 GCA_035719485.1 Novosphingobium sp. | reverse complement strand
TGCCGAGCTTGGCCTCGGACCGGATGACGGCCTGTTCTTCGCCGCGGGCAAGGAAGAGCAGGCGGCCAAGCTGGCCGGCGCGGCGCGGACGCGGGTGGGTGAGCAGCTCGGCCTGATCGACCAGGACCGGTTCGAACTGTGTTGGATCGTCGACTTCCCGTTCTACGAGTGGGACGAGGAGAACAAGAAGGTCGAGTTCAGCCACAACCCGTTCTCGATGCCGCAGGGCGGGATGGAGGCGCTGACCAGCCAGGATCCGCTGACCATCAACGCCTTCCAGTACGACCTTGTCTGCAACGGCTACGAGATCGCCTCGGGCTCGATCCGGAACCAGGATCCCGAGACCATGGTCAAGGCCTTCGAGTTGGTCGGCCTCAGCAAGGCCGATGTCGAGGAGCGCTTCGGCGGCATGTACCGCGCCTTCCACTACGGCGCGCCGCCGCACGGCGGCATGGCTGCCGGTGTGGACCGGATCGTCATGCTGATCTGCGGGGCGCAGAACCTGCGCGAAATCACCCTGTTCCCGATGAACCAGCGCGCCGAGGACCTGCTGATGGGCGCGCCTTCGCCCGCCGAACCGAAGCAGCTGCGCGAACTGCACCTGCGGGTGGTGGAACCGCCGAAGGGGTGACACGCCTCCATCAGGGGACCAGCAGGACGGCGGCAACCGGTCCCCGGTTTGTGCGTTCAGCCTTCCATGTCCCAGCAGCAGCTATCCCTCGTAACCCTGACCATCCATGAAATCGCGCGGTCGCAGCGGTTCTATGGTGAGGGGTTCGGCTGGAAAACGGTCTACGAGAGCTCTGAGGTGCTGTTCTACCAGATGAACGGCCTCGTCCTTGCGTTGTGGATGGCGGGGCCGATGGTCGCGGACCTCGGCCGGCCCGACGGGCACTCCAATGGCTTCGCGCTTGCCCATAATGTGCCCGCGCCGGAGGAGGTGGACCGGCTGGCGGGCCGCCTCGCCGATCATGGCGGGACCGTCCTGCGCGAACCGGCCGAACCGCCGCATGGTGGGCGGCGGGCCTACGTTGCCGACCCGGACATGCATGCCTGGGAGATCGCATGGAACCCGGCCTGGACGATCGACGCGGAAGGGCGGGTCATCTTCGGTGTCTAAGTGTTTCCTCTCGTGTAACTTTTATCTCCTCTTGGCGCTCATGTAAGGTATAGCGGCAGACGGATCACAGGCCAGGCGCGGATTCGCCGACCTCCGGAGGGGATCTATCAATGGGCATGCTCGATCGCGTGGTGGCGAACTTCAGCGATGTGCGCGCTTTCGGACCTTCCTTCCTGCTCAGGCATCTTGGCCGGGTCAGGCGTGGAAAGATGGTCTGCGTTTCGATCAGAGGCTTCGGCAAGGTTCATGTGCGCGCCGGCAACAGCGATGTTGCCGCTATTCGGCAAATCTTCGGGCAGCGGGAATACGACATGTCGTGGCCAGGGGCGCTCGGGCAACGGATTCGCTCACGCTACAACGAGATCGTGGCATCGGGCGCCGCTCCGATTATCGTCGATGCAGGAGCGAATATAGGCGCTGCCAGCCTTTGGTTCGCAAAGGAATACCCGGGGGCAAGGATCGTGGCAGTCGAACCCGACCCCGCCAACGCCGCGGTTTTGCGCCGCAACCTCGAGAACAAGCCGAACCATGTCGTGGTTGAAGCGGCGATCGGTTCGGAACGCGGGTACGTCACCTTGTCGGAGGAGCCGTTCGGCTGGGCCGTGCAGACTGCCAGGGCCCACTCGGGGCTTCCGGTCGTGACGATGGACGATGCCTTTGCTGCAGCCGGGGGCGGTGTCCCCTTCATCGCCAAGATCGACATCGAGGGGTTCGAGAGCGACCTGTTCGCGTCCAATCTCGACTGGATCGACAGATGTTACATGATCGTTCTGGAACCGCATGACTGGCTGATGCCCGGAAAGCATTTGTCGCGCACGTTCCAGCAGGCGCTGGCGCAACACCCGTTCGAACTGTTCGTGCGCGGGGAAAATATCGCCTACGTCCGGGTCTGACTGCTCACGTCAAAGTCGGCCCGGCAGGGCAAGGGTTTGCCAAGGCCCTCGTGTCGCGGTTTTCCACACTCCGGCGCGGCTGGGGGCGCCATCGCCCTGCCCCCTCTTGCCAGCGCGGAATCTGCGCATTAGGGCGGCTCCCAATATTTCATCTCCCGTTCACGAGAGGACTATTCCATGAGCGACACCGCCGACCGGGTTAAGAAGATTGTGGTCGAGCACCTTGGCGTCGAAGCCGACAAGGTCACCGAAGATGCCAGCTTCATCGACGATCTGGGCGCGGACAGCCTCGACATTGTCGAGCTCGTCATGGCCTTCGAGGAAGAATTCGGCGTCGAGATCCCCGACGATGCGGCCGAGAAGATCAGCACGGTCTCGGACGCGATCAAGTACATCAACGACAACAAGGGCTGATCCCTTCGCGTCCCTCTCCCGCTTGACGGGATTCCGGCAGGCCCGGCCCACAAAAGGGGCCTGGGCCTGTTGCGTTTCTGCGCCGCTGGGCTAACCGGCGGACGAAAGATGAGTAATCGGAGCAGCCTATGCGTCGCGTCGTCGTCACCGGTATCGGCCTTGTCACTCCGCTCGGGGCGGACGTGGAGACCGTCTGGGCCAACCTGATCGCGGGCAAGTCCGGCGCCGGGCCGATCACCCGGTTCGACGCCAGCGACCAGAAATGCCGCATCGCCTGCGAGGTGAAGCCGGCCGACCACGAGTACGGGTTCGACCCGAACAAGCGGGTCGATCACAAGATCCAGCGCCAGGTCGATCCGTTCATCATCTACGGGATCGATGCAGCCGGCCAGGCGATCGAAGACGCGGGCCTGACCGAGATGGACGAGGCGACGCGGCTGCGCGCCGGCTGTTCGATCGGCTCGGGCATCGGCGGGCTGCCCGGGATCGAGAGCGAATCGCTCGTCCTTCACGAGAAGGGCCCGGGCCGCGTTTCCCCGCACTTCGTTCACGGCCGCCTGATCAACCTGATCTCTGGCCAGGTCTCGATCAAGTATGGCCTGATGGGTCCGAACCACGCGGTCGTCACTGCCTGCTCGACCGGCGCCCACTCCATCGGCGATGCCGCGCGGATGATCCGCGACGACGATGCCGACATCATGCTGGCCGGCGGCGCGGAAGGCACGATCTGCCCGATCGGGATCGCCGGCTTCGCCCAGGCCCGCGCGCTCTCGACTGCCTTCAACGACGAGCCGACCAAGGCCAGCCGCCCCTATGACCAGGCCCGCGACGGTTTCGTCATGGGCGAGGGCGCGGGCGTGGTCGTCCTGGAAGAATATGAGCACGCCAAGGCGCGCGGGGCGAAGATCTATGCCGAGGTGGTCGGCTATGGCCTGTCGGGCGATGCCTACCATGTTACCGCGCCGCACCCGGAAGGCTCGGGCGCGTTCCGGTCGATGCAGATGGCGCTGAGGAAGGCGGGCATGAGCCCGGCCGACATCGACTACATCAACGCCCACGGCACCAGCACCCCGCTGGGCGACGAGCTGGAACTGGGCGCGGTGCGCCGCCTGTTCGGCGACGCGATCCAGACG
>DASTGC010000107.1:0-5042 GCA_035719485.1 Novosphingobium sp. | reverse complement strand
CTCGACGGGGGCCCTCTTGTGGATCCGTGCCAATTGAGGCGCCGGACCCGCAAAATCGCGCGAGCATCACCCGATCAGGCTGGCCACCGGCACGTAGTCATAGCCGAGATCGCGGGCGACGGCCTCGTAGGTGACCTGGCCCTCGTGGACGTTCAGCCCCGCGGCAAGGTGCGGATTGGCCTTGAGCGCAGCTTTCCAGCCGAGATCGGCGATGCGGATGGCATGCGGCAGGGTGACGTTGTTGAGCGCATAGGTGCTGGTGCGGGCGACCGCGCCGGGCATGTTGGCGACGCAATAGTGCACGATCCCGTCGACCACGTAGGTCGGATCGGCGTGGGTGGTGGCCTTGCTGGTTTCGAAGCAGCCGCCCTGATCGATCGCCACGTCGACCAGCACCGCGCCCGGCTTCATCGTCGCCAGCATGTCGCGTGTCACCAGCTTGGGCGCGGCGGCGCCGGGGACGAGCACCGCCCCGATCACGAGGTCGGCCGCGGCCACTTCCGCGGCGAGGGCGGCGCGGCCTGAATAGAGCGTACGGGCGCGGCCTTCGAAGTGGCTGTCGAGCTTTTCGAGCACGACCGGGTCGCGATCGAGGATTGTCACGTCAGCCCCCATGCCGACCGCCATTTGCGCCGCGTTGAACCCGACCACGCCGCCGCCGATGACGACGACTTTTGCCGGAAGCACGCCCGGCACGCCGCCCAGCAGCACGCCGCGCCCGCCGTGGGCCTTCTCCAGCGCGGTGGCGCCGGCCTGGATCGACATGCGCCCGGCCACCTGGCTCATCGGCTTGAGCAGGGGCAGCGAATTGTCGACGCCGGTCACGGTCTCGTAGGCGATGGCGGTGACGCCGGACCTGACGAGATCGGCGGTCTGCTCGGGATCGGGGGCGAGGTGGAGGTAGGTGTAGAGAATCTGGCCCTGGCGCAGCTGGGCGCGTTCGACGGGCTGCGGCTCCTTTACTTTCACCACCATCTCGCACTGGGCGAAGATCTCGGCCGGCGTGGCCTTGAGCACTGCGCCGGCGGCCGCATAGTCCGCATCCGTGGCGCCGATGCCGTTGCCGGCGCCGGTCTCGACCCAAACCTCGTGGCCGTGGGCCACCAGTTCGCGGACGCTCTCGGGCGTCAGGCCGACGCGATATTCGTGGTTCTTGATTTCCTTGACGGTACCGACGCGCATGGACTGACTCCCGATCCTGATGATCGTGGATGATATCGCGGCAGGGCTGCGAATATTTGCCGAATTTCGTAGAAAGAACCCATAATGTTGGGATATAGTTCCTAAATTCGTGCAATCGCCGGGAAATGTTTGTGGACCAGATCGACCGTCGCCTCCTCACCGCCCTGCAGGCCGATTCGTCGGGTTCGATCGCCGACCTCGCGGAGCGGGTCGGCACCTCGACCTCGGCCTGCCACCGCCGGATCAAGTCGCTCGAGGCGGCAGGGCTGATCGCCGGCTATTCCGCCGTGCTCGATCCCCAGCGGCTGGGTCTCAAGCTGCAGGTCTTCGTGGAGATCACGCTGACCAGCCAGAGCCGCGAGGCGATGGACCGGTTCGAGCAGGCGGTGGGCACGTTCGACGATATTCTCGAGTGCCACCTGATGAGCGGCAGCGCCGACTACGTGCTGCGCATCGCCGCGCGCGATCTGGAGCAGTTCGACCACATCCACCGCGAATGCCTCTCGCGCCTGCCGGGGGTGAGTGCGATGCGATCGAGCTTCGCCATCCGGACGATCAAGCGCTGGCGGGGCTATCCGACAGGGTAGTCAGGTGGCGGCATTCTCCGCCTCGTATTCGGCGATGGCTTCGCGGGCGATGCGGGTGGAATCGATGCCGGCGGGCACCCCGCAATAGACCGCGACCTGGAGCAGGGCCTCGCTGATCTCCGCCTTGGTCAGCCCGTTGCGCAAGGCCGCCTTGACGTGGAGCCGGAGTTCGTTCGGGCGGTTGAGCGCGCTGATCATGCCGAGGTTGAGCAGGCTGCGATCGCGCCGCGACAAGCCCTCGCGCGACCACACGCCGCCCCAGCACCACGCGGTCGAAAGCTCCTGCATGGGGCGGGAGAAATCGTCGGCCTGGGCGAGCGCGCGTTCGACGTATTCGGCGCCGAGCACTTCCTTGCGGACCTTGAGGCCGCGTTCGAAGGCATCTTCATCCATGGCCCGTCTCCCGGTCAGAGCCCGCCGAGCAGGCCGTACTTGATGGTCATGTAGTCGGCCAGGCCGTGGCTGGAGCCTTCGCGGCCGAAGCCCGATTCCTTGACCCCGCCGAAGGGCGCGACCTCGGTGGAGATGAGGCCGTCGTTCACGCCGACCATGCCATATTCCAGCCCTTCCAGCATCCGCCACTGCCGCGCGGCGTCGCGGGTATAGACATAGGAGGCCAGGCCAAACGGCGTGTCGTTGGCGATGCGCAGCGCCTCGGCCTCGTCGGTGAAGCGAATGACCGGGGCGACGGGGCCGAAAATCTCCTCGTGGGCGATGGCCATGGTCGGGGTCACGCCGGTTAGCACCACCGGGGAATGGAATGCCCCGACGGCGGGAACGGCGGGAGGGGCGCCGGCGATGGCAGCGCCCTCCCCCTGGGCCGCAGCGACCAGAGCGGCCACGCGCGCCACGTCCCGTTCGCTGATCAGCGCGCCCATGCCCGACGGGTTGGCCAGGCCATCGCCCACCTGCAGGGCGGCGGCGCGGGCAGCGAAGCGTTCGACGAAGGCATCGTGGACGCCATCCTGCACCAGGAAGCGGTTGGCGCAGACACAGGTCTGCCCGGCGTTGCGGAAGCGCGAGGCCATGGCGCCATCGACCGCGCGATCGAGATCGGCATCGTCGAACACGATGAACGGCGCATTGCCGCCCAGTTCGAGGCTGAGGCGCTTCACCCCTTCGGCGGCCTTGGCCATGATCACCTTGCCCACCCGGGTCGAGCCGGTGAAGCTGATCTTGCGGACCAGCGGATGGGTGCAGAACAGATCGCCCGCATCGGCGGCGCTAAACACCGGCGCCACGCGCAGCAGGTCGTGCGGAATGCCGGCCTGGTGCGCCAGGGTTTCGAGCGCGAGAGCGCTGAGCGGGGTGAGTTCGGCGGGCTTGATCACGATCGAGCAGCCTGCGGCGAGGGCCGGGCCGGCCTTGCGGGTGATCATCGCCAGCGGGAAGTTCCACGGCGTGATCGCCGCGCAGGTGCCGACCGGCTGGCGCAGGGTGACGATGCGCTTGCCCGGCGCATGGGGCGGGATCACTTCGCCGTAGGCGCGCCTCGCTTCCTCGGCGAACCATTCGATGAAGGCCGCGCCGTAGTTCACCTCGCCGCGGGCTTCATCGAGCGCCTTGCCGCTTTCGAGCGTCATCAGGCGGGCGAGATCCCCGGCCCGCTCGACGATCAGGTTGTACCAGGCACGCAGGATGTCGCTCCGCGCCTTGGCGGTGCGGGCGGCCCATTCGTGGCGGGCGGCATCGGCCCGCTCGATGATCGCGGTGAGCGCGGCGGTATCGTGGCGCGTGACGGCGGCGACGAGGCTGCCGTCGGCCGGGTTGATCACCGGCAGGCCGGCGGGATCGAGGTGTTCGGGCTTGAGCAGCCCCAGGGCGCGATCGGTCACTTGGGTCATCTCTCCGGGGGGAAAGGGCTGATCAGAGCATCCGCGGCAGCACGTCGGTCTCGCCGCCCTTGTCGTGCAGGCGATGCTTCACCGTCCCGGCGACGTGCAGGGCGACGAGGCCGAGCAGGGTAAAGGCCCCATAGGCGTGCAGCGCGCCGAACACGGCAAAGGCCCGGTCGTTCTTGGGGAGCAGTTCGGGCAGCATGCCGAAGCCGAAAAAGGGTACGCCGTCGCTCTGGGTGAAGCTCGACGACATGGCATAGCCGAGCAGCGGCACCGCGAGGGTGAGCGCGATGATCGCCCGGTGGACGAAGTGGGAAAGCATCTTCTCCCACGGCTTCAGCAAATCCGGGGTCTGCGGCAGCGCGGCGCGGTTGCGCCAGCGGATCGCGAGGTGAAGCACGGCCAGCAACCAGACCAGCACGCCGAACTGCGTGTGGTTGGGATAGAACACTTCGTAGATGACGGGCGGCGTGGCCTGTTCGGGAAAGCTGGTCATGTACCAGCCCGAAGCGATGAGCCCGAGAATGAGCGCCGCCCGCAGCCAGTGCAGCAGCCGCATCGCCAGCGGGTATTTGCGCGGGGCCTGCCTTGCCTGTCCATCCATCGTTGCGCCCTTTCGCGGTTACAGGAAGATGCCACGGGAATAGCCCCCGTCGACCGTGAGCGACTGGCCAGTGAGCGCCGCATCGCCCGCCGTGGCGAGGAACGCCACCATGCGGCCCACGTCACCCGGCGAGAGGATCGTGCCGGTGGGGATGTCGGCCACGAAACCCGCTTCGATCTCGGCGACTGTGGCGCCGCGTTCGTGGGCCAGTTCGGCGAACAGCTCCTCAAGATGCGGCGTGCGCACGATGCCGGGGTGGACCGCGTTGACCGTGATGGCGAAGGGGCCGAGCTGGTCGGAGAGGACCTTGGTGAGGTGCGAGACGGCGGCGTTGCGCAGGCCGCTGAGCGTATCGCTCGACCGGCCGGTGAGCCCGCCGATGTTGACGATGTGCCCGCGCCCGGCCTGCTTCATCGCCGGGACGACCGCCTGGATATAGCGCAGATAGCCGCCGACCTTCACATCGGCATCGGCGATCAGGGCAGCCACGTCGACCTCCTCGATCGCGCCGCCGATGGGGGTGGAGCTGGCGGCGGCGTTGACCAGCACGTCGATCCGGCCGAACCGGGCGAGGGCCTGCTGCGCCAGGGCGCGGGCCGAGGCGGTGTCGCGCGCATCGGACGGGATGGCGGCGACGGCGCCGCCGGTTTGCGTTCGCAGTCGCTGCGCCGCCGCATCGAGCGCATCTGCTCCCCGGGCGGTGAGCACGAGCACGAAGCCCGCCTCGAGCAGCGCCGCGGCGATGCCGGGCGCGAGGCCGCCGCTGCCGCCGGTGAGGATCGCGACGGGCGCGCCTGGCGTCATGGCAGTTCGGCCTGGATCAGCAGCGGG
>DASTGC010000106.1:0-5763 GCA_035719485.1 Novosphingobium sp. | reverse complement strand
AACGCCGCTCACGCCGAAGCCGCCGCGGTTGATCTCCGCCTGCTGCTGCTCCGTCTGCTCGATCCCGGTGGCGACGACCGAGACGCGGATCTTGCCCTGAAGATCGGGATTGAAGGCCGAACCCCAGATGATGTTCGCATTGGGATCTACCAGGTCGCGGATGTGGTTGGCCGCCTCGTCGACCTCGAGCAGCTTCATGTCCTCGCCGCCGATGATCGAGATGATGACGCCCTTGGCGCCCTGCATCGACACGCCGTCGAGCAGCGGGTTCGAAATGGCGCGCTCGGCCGCTTCCATGGCGCGGTTGGGACCGTCGGCCTCGCCAGTCCCCATCATCGCCTTGCCCATCTCGCCCATCACCGAGCGGACGTCGGCAAAGTCGAGGTTGATGAGGCCTGGCATAACCATGAGGTCGGTGATCGAGCGAACACCCTGCTGCAGCACCTCGTCGGCCAGCTGGAAGGCCTCCTTGAAGGTGGTTTCCGCCTTGGCGACCAGGAAAAGGTTCTGGTTGGGTATGACGATCAGCGTATCGACGTGCTTCTGCAAGTCCTCGATCCCGGCCTCGGCCGAGCGCATCCGGCGGGTGCCTTCGAACAGGAACGGCTTGGTGACGACGCCCACGGTGAGCACACCCTTGTCGCGCGCGGTCTTGGCGATGACCGGGGCTGCGCCGGTGCCGGTACCACCGCCCATGCCGGCAGCGATGAAGCACATATGGACGCCGTCGAGCGCGCGCTCGATCTCGGCGATCGTCTCTTCCGCCGCGGCTCTGCCCACCTCGGGCCGGGAACCGGCGCCGAGACCCTGGGTGATGTCAGGTCCCAGCTGGATGCGATGCTCGGCCACCGCATTGTTCAGCGCCTGGGCATCCGTGTTCGCAACGATGAAATCGACACCCTCGATCTCGGCGTGGATCATATTGGCGATAGCGTTTCCGCCCGCGCCGCCCACGCCGATTACAGTGATCCGGGGGCGCAGCTCTTCCACTGCCGGCGGTCCGATATTGATGCTCATCGCGGTCTCCAACGGGCCGCTGCAGCCGGCCCTTCGCCTAGATTCAAGTTCATCATCCTAATTGCACCGCCTCGGCCCCCCGACCAAGGGCGCCCACAGCTTTGTCCACAGGCGCAAGTGCAAGAATTAAACTACGTAAATGCCCTAGAAATACTCCAGCATTGCGCGATAGATCCGACTGAACAGCCCCATCCCGCCGGCCTGGTGGGCGGACCGGTAGCGGGGCCCGACAGCCCGTATATCCAACGGCTCCGATGCGGCGAACAGCACCAGCCCGGCCAGGGTGGCGAAGCCCGGGCGGTTGTAAGCTTCCGGCAGCCCGGGCAATTGCGCGGGACGGCCGATCCGCACCGGCTTGCCGAGCGCTGCCTGGGCGAAATCCGCCAGCCCGACCAATTCGGCTCCCCCGCCGGTAAACACGATCTGCTGCCCCCGCTGGCCCGTAAAACCCAGCGAGCGCAGCGCTCGGTTCACATCTTCCATGATGCGCCCGAGCTGGCCAGTGATCACCGAGACCAGTTCCGCACGCGGAATCCGGTTCTGCTCGTCGGCATGGCGTGCAAGCGGCTGGGTCGCTTCCTCGCCCGGGCCATTCACCGGGATCAGCTCCCGGTTGTCGGCAGGGCTCGCCATGGCCGAACCGTTCACGCACTTAAGACGCTCGGCCTGAAACCGCCGAATGCCGAAGTGCGAGGCGATGGCGTCGGTGATGTCGGCCGAACCGAGCGGTATCGAGGCCAGCCCCAGCAGCATGCCTCCGGCATGAACCGAAACGTTGGTTACGTCTGCGCCGAACTCGACCAGCGCCACGCCAAGATCGCGCTCCTCGGCAGAGAGGCAGGCATGGCCTGTCGCCACCGGCGAGGCGACCACGGCCTCCACCTCGAGGTGCGCCTGCTGTACCGATTCCGTGATATTGCGCACTGGTGCGCCATCCGCGAGCATCACGTGGATATCGACACCGAGCCGCTCGGCATGCAATCCCTTGGGATTGGCCACGCCATGTGCGCCGTCGAGTGTATAATGCGCGGGCTGGGCATGAAGCACCATTCGTCCATCCGGCTGGATTACGTCGCGCCCGGCGACGAGCAGTTGGTCGATATCGTCCTGTTCGATCCGCCGTCCGCCGATCTCGACCTCGACCTGCGCGACCTGGCTGGTGAGACCCGCCCCCGCCGTGGCGATCAGCACCGGACCGACATTGGTCTGAGCCTGCTTTTCGGCCCGCTCGATCGCATCACGCACCGCATAGGTCGCGGCCGCCATGTCGGTCACGTATCCACGCTTGACGCCCTGCGCGGCCCGATGGGCCGAACCGAGCACCATCAGCTCGCCGGTCTCGGAAATTCCCGCAATGATGGCGGAAATCCGGAACGAACCGATGTTCACCGCGCTGATCACGCGTGACAGCCTTGCGGGAGCCATCAGGTTTGCTCCCGCAAGGCCGGCTTGCGCGCCCCGTCCTTCGTAGCGGACTTGGTCTCGCTCGCGCTGCCGGTCGCCGCAGTCGCGGTCTGCTTGTCTGCCCGATCAGCCGCGGCGGCGACCTTCGCCGCGGCCGCGGCAGCGGCGGCCTTGGCCTCATCCTCGGTCCGGCCGGGGACGCGGAAGTAGATCCGGTCGGGTGCCCGCATATCGAAGGCTGCAACCCTGCCCCCCAGCAGGCGGTTGACCCCGTCAAGCCGGGCAAAGGCCATCAGCGCATTGGGAGCGGCCTGGTCACCTTCCGGCAGGGCCAGGACCTGGCCGGTGCGGAAAGTCAGGTTCCATCGGCGGTTTCCAACCCATTCGGCCTCGCGCACCTGCGGCTTGAGCGCCGGGGCTGCATCGAGCAGCGTTCCGAGCGCGGCAACCTGTTGCCCGGCACCGGGCCCGGAGATAACCAACCAGCCCTTCGCGCGCTCCGGCGCAATCGGCTCGAGCTCGGTTCCCGCCGCGTCAATCAGCATCAGCTTGTCGGGCTTGCGCAGCACGGCATGGGGCTTGCGCTCGACGATATCGATCACCAGCGCATCGGGCAGCTGGCGCGAGACCCGGGCATCTTCCACCCACGACAGCGTCAGCAGGTCGGCCCGGAGCGCCTCGATATCCACCAGTGGCAGGGCCTGGTCCTTTTCGGCGAGCGCCTTTTCATAGACCTTGAGTCCATTGAGGTGATTGACCCCCCGCACGTCCACCCGGTGCACCGCGAAGCCGGCGTTGGCCGCAGCGGCGCCGAACTGCTCGCGGGCCAGGCCCGGAACCCCGGCCATCAGCGCCACGGCCCAGGCCGCCGCCAGGGCCACGGCAAAGATCAGGCCGAGAAATATCCGGTGCAGCTGGTCGTCGCTGAACGGCAGCCAGCCCATCACGCGATCGAGCACGGACCCGGTCCGTGCCCTCGCCGCCTTGACCTTGCGCGCCTTGCCCTGCTGCGCGGCCGCTTGCCGCACGCTGGGGGCCTTGCGCTTGAGCGTCTGGCTCATGGCGCCGCGGCCTCCTCGGCGGGCTTGACGGCGTCCTTCAGCGCTTCGGCCACGATCGCCTCAACCAGGTCCTCGTAGCTCATCCCGCAGTGCCGGGCCTGCTCGGGCACCAGGCTGAGCGGAGTCATGCCCGGCTGGGTGTTTACTTCGAGCAGGAACAGGCCCTCCACTCCGCGCTCGTCGTCCCAGCGGAAGTCGGAGCGGCTGGTGCCTTTGCAACCTAGCAGCTGGTGGGCGCGCAGGGCGATGTCCTTGCAGGCTTGGGTGATCTCGTCGGGCAGGTCGGCCGGGCAGATGTGTTCGGTGAGCCCGTCGGTGTATTTGGAGTCGAAGTCGTAGAACCCGCTCTTGGGCTTCAGTTCCGTGACCATCAGTGCCTTGTCGCCCAGCACCGCCGTGGTCAGCTCCCTGCCGCGGATGAACGGCTCCGCCAGCAGCCGGGCGAACTCCTGCCACGGGCCCGTGGCGTCGCGGCGGATCGGGTTGCCATAGTTGCTTTCCGATGTGACGATCGCCACGCCAACGCTAGATCCCTCGTTCACTGGCTTCAGCACATAGGGGCGCGCCAGCGGATCGCGGGCGTAAAGCTCCTCGCTCTCCACGATCCGCCCGCCCGGCATCGGGATGCCGTGGGGGACCAGCGCCTGCTTGGTCAGTTCCTTGTCGATCGCGATGACCGAGGTGGCGAGGCCCGAATGGGTATAGGTGAGGCCCATCAGGTCCATCATCCCCTGGACCGTGCCATCCTCGCCCGGGGCGCCGTGAAGCGCATTGAAGACAACATCGGGCGCCGCCTCGGCCAGCCGCTGGGCAACGTCGCGGCCCATGTCGATCCGGGTGACCTTGTGCCCACGCGCCTCCAGCGCCTTGGCCACACCCTCCCCGCTCATCAACGAAACCGGCCGCTCCGAGGACCACCCGCCCATCAGGACGGCCACATGCAGCTTCGGCAGGCTCACTTCACGCCCACCCTCTGGATTTCCCACTCGAGTTCTACTCCGGAATTGTCTTTCACCCGTCGGCGTACTTCCTCACCCAGCGCCTCGATCTCGGCGCTGGTCGCCACGCCGGTGTTGATGAGGAAATTGGTATGCTTCTCGCTGACCTGCGCCCCGCCAAGCTGGAGGCTGCGGCACCCGGCCCGGTCGACCAGCTCCCACGCCTTTTCACCTGGCGGATTCTTGAAGGTTGAGCCGCCGGTCTTGCTGCGCAGCGGCTGGCTGGCCTCGCGGCTGGCCGAGATGCGGTCCATTTCCGCCTGAATGGCGTCAGGTTCGCCCGGCCGGCCGCGAAACCGCGCCTCGACGACGATTGCGCCCTCGGGCAATTCGGAATGCCGGTAGGTGTAATGCATCGCCGCGACCGGCAAGGTGACCAATTCGCCCGAACGCAGGACCACGTCGCAGTCGACGAGCACGTCCTTCACCTCGCCGCCATAGGCTCCCCCGTTCATCCGCACGAATCCGCCCACCGTGCCCGGGATGGAGCGAAGGAATTCAAGTCCGGCGATACCCGCGTCGCGCGCCGTGGAAGAAACGAGAATGCCGCTCGCGCCCGCCCCGCAGGCAAGCGTGTTGCTCCCCGCTTGCAATACCGATGCAAACGCTTTGCCGAGCCGGACGACCACCCCCGGTACCCCGCCATCGCGGACGATGAGGTTGGAGCCAAGCCCAAGCGCCATAACCGGCACCGCACGATCCAGCTCACGAAGGAATCGGCGCAGGTCATCAAGGTCACTCGGCTCGAACAGCCACTCGGCCGCGCCGCCGCTCTTGAACCAGACGAGCGGTGCCAAGGGCGCCTGCGCCGTCAGCTTGCCGCGCACGGCCGGAATGACGGCAGTATCGCTCACGCCGAAGCCTTCTCCCGTGCGATGGCCTGGGCCAGACCCGCCGCCCACTTGGTGATATCGCCGGCGCCGAGGCAGACGACAATGTCGCCCGGGCGTACCGTAGCGGCGAGTTCGCGCGCCAAGTCCGTGGGGCCGGCGATGAGGTGGGCCGAGCGGTGGCCGCGGGCCTTGGCGCCAGCCACCAGCGCGGCGCTGTCGACGCCTTCGATCGGCTGCTCGCCCGCCGGGTAGACCGGGGCGGCATAGACCATGTCGGCATCGTTGAAGGCCCCGGCGAAATCATCGAGGTGATCGCGCAGGCGGGTGAAGCGGTGCGGCTGGACCACGGCGATGACCCGGCCCTTCACCCCTTCGCGCGCGGCGGCGAGGACGGCGCGGATTTCGACCGGGTGGTGGCCATAGTCATCGATGATGGTCACGCCATCCACC
>DASTGC010000105.1:0-2521 GCA_035719485.1 Novosphingobium sp. | reverse complement strand
TCGTGCGGCAGGTCCGCGCGGGCGTGCTGGATCGTTGCATAGTGTTGCAATACCGATGCAGTGTCGTTGCAGAGCACCAGCAGCGGAGAGACCGGGACACCCCAGGCGGCGATCCGCTGCATCATCGCAAACTGCGTCGCTTCAGGCACTTCGCTTGCCGCGCCCCAACCATGGGCTAGGAATCGCAAGGGGCGCGATGCTGTTACCCGCGCATCCTTCTGGCGGAGCGAGCCGGCCGCCGCATTGCGCGGATTGGCAAAGACCTTGTCGCCGCGCTCCTCCTGCGCGGCATTGAGCGCCAGGAAGTCCGCCTTGGCCATGTAGACCTCGCCACGAACCTCGAAAACTTCTGGGAAATCTCCCACAAGCACCTGCGGAACATCGGAAATCGTGGCGACATTCGGGGTCACGTCCTCCCCCACCGAGCCATCCCCCCGCGTCGCCGCCCGCACCAGCTTCCCGCCCTCGTAACGCAGCGAACAGGACAGCCCGTCGATCTTGTCCTCCGCCGTAAGAGCCTCTTCGGCATCCTCCGGCAGGTTCAGGAACCGCCGAACCCGCGCAATGAATTCAAGCACTTCCTCATCAGAGAAAGCATTTTCGAGGCTCATCATCCGAACCTCGTGCGCCACCTTGGACAGGGGCGAGGCCGAAACCTCGTGACCCACCTGCCGGCTCGGACTGTCAGCCCGGATCAGGTGCGGGAACGCCGCCTCCAGCTCGGCATTGCGCCGCACCAGGGCATCGTATTCCGCATCGGAAATTTCCGGCGCATCTTCCGCATGATACCGGCGATTGTGATGAGCGATCTGCCGTGCCAGCCGCATCAATTCATTGGCCGCCTCGGCCTCGGAGATCGGCATCACACGCCTTCCAGCAACCGGTCGGCCTGGGCCCGCGCCTCGGGCGTCACCTCGGCACCGGACAACATCCGCGCAATTTCCTCCTGCCGTCCACGCGCATCCAGCAGGTGAACCGAGGTCCGCGTCACGGTGCCTTCGCTTGATTTTTCAATCAGGTAGTGCCGGCTACCACGCGCCGCGACCTGAGGGCTGTGGGTCACCGCCAGCAATTGGCCATCGGCCGCCAGGCGCGCCAGCCGTTCGCCAATGGCGCTGGCGACGGCCCCGCCCACGCCGCGGTCGATCTCGTCGAAGATCACAGTCGCTGCTCCACCCTGTTCCGCAAGAGCCACCTTCAAGGCGAGGATAAATCGCGATAATTCCCCCCCCGAGGCGATCTTTCCCAATGGCGCGAAATCGGCCCCCGGATTGGTCGCGATCAGGAACTCCACCGCATCGATCCCGCCTGGCCCCCAGCGATCCTCGGGCAGCCGCACCACGGCCGTCCGGAACCGCGCCGCATCCAGCCGCAACGGCGCCAGTTCCGCCGCCACCGCCTTGTCCAGCCGCTGCGCCGCCTCAAAGCGTTGAGCCGACAGGGCCTCTGCCCTCGCTTGGTATTCGAGCTGCGCCTCGTGCGCCGCCCGCTCCAGCCCGCCGATCTCGGCCTCGCCCCCCTCTATCGCATCGAGCTGGGCGCGCATGGCGAGCATGCGGTCAGGCAGGTCGTCCACCATGCACCCGTGCTTGCGGGCGGCAGCCCTGAGATCGAACAGGCGGGTCTCGATCCGGTCGAGTGCGAGCGGATCGTGCGCCAGCGCCTCGGCCGCACGGCCAAGCCGGTCTTCCGCCTCGCTGGCCTCGATGACCGCGCGATCCAGCGCCTCGAGCGCTTCGGCCAGCAACGGATGCTCACTCGCGATCCGGTCCAGCCGCCGAGCAGCCGAGCGCAGGCTGGCCAGCGCCGAATCCGAGCCTGCCCACAGATGCTGGAGCGCGGCGAGATCATCGGCCAGCTTCTCCCCCTTCTGCATGGTGGAGCGGGCCCCGGCCAGTTCCTCCTCCTCTCCCGCTTCAGGCCCGAGTTCGGCCAGCTCAGCAAGGTGCGCCAGCAGCAGGTCCTGGTCGGCGCTCGCCTGGGCAACCCGTGACCGGGCGACGGCCAGCCGGTCATCGGCAAGGCGCCACGCCTTCCAGGCGCCTTCGATCCCCCCAATGTCGGACCCGGCATAGCGGTCGAGCAGGGTGCGATGCCCGCGTGCGTTGACGAGACCGCGATCGTCGTGCTGCCCGTGCAGTTCCACGAGGAAAGGCGCCAGTTCCCGCAGCAGTGCCGCACCCACCGGCTGGTCATTGATGAAGGCCTTGGACCCGCCGTCTGCCTTGAGTTGCCGCCGGATCAGCAGCGGCTCGCCCGGCTCCACCTCCACTTCCGCCTCGGCCAGCGCCTCGGAAATACCCGGCGGCAGGGCGGCAAATTCGAAGCAGCCGGTAACGCTGGCCTTGTCTTCTCCCGCGCGAACCAGCCCCGAGTCCGCCCGGTTACCCAGCACCAGCCCCAGCGCATCAAGCAGGATTGACTTGCCCGCCCCAGTTTCCCCTGTCAGCACGCCGAGGCCCCGGCCGAATTCGAGATCCAGCGCTTCGATGAGCACGATGTTGCGGATCGAAAGGCGGGT